>CAYOTQ010000062.1:639-7157 GCA_964406915.1 uncultured bacterium | reverse complement strand
ATTTGGACATCGCAGCCAGCCCCTCTCGGCAGATGGTGGTCACTTGGGTTTTAAGCCTTTTCTGATATTTATAGCTCGCAGCATCCTTTTGACCTGCCAGCCATTTTTCCTTTTTTCTCTAAGTAGGCTTCTACATCATAGTGAGCCCTATAACTAGCCAATAGGGTATACAAAGGAAGGCACGCAAACCCTAAGGCTGTTGTCAGAGAAGAAAAAGGAGTCAGAGCTGTTTTAGCTATTACGCAAATCAGAGATGATTGTGTCGCATACATAGCCAAAGCTCCGGCAGTTGACAGGAGTGTGAACTTCCATGGACAGCCTCTCTCTTCAGCTGCAGCTAAATAGAGAAAACTAAGGCCAAACATCGCAGCTGCTGTGGGGATGAACCCAAAAGGCGAAAAGCTCATCAGCGCATACATACCGCCAGCTCGGAAAAAGTGCAGCACCACGGTACATACTTTATATACAGTGGGATTGGCATCAAAAAACTCACCGATTGGCTTGCACCATTCCGCTACCTTTTGATCGATAGCGGTTTGAATATTGTGGATAGTCTCTATACACATATGCTTAGTCTCCTGATGGTATTTGGCTGTTGTTACTCAGCTGCAGAGGACGCATCATCATGTTGTCTTCGTGATCAACAATATGGCAATGCCACAGATATCCACCTCCGCCTGGGTAGCCAAAATCATCTTTTTTGACTCCAATAGGGGCTGTTGGATCAAAAGGAAAAAGATTTTGTCCAGCAGACACACCATCGACAGGCACAGACTGAGGTGCCCAGCGAACAACTAAGCGTGTTACTGTTCCGGGAAATACTTTCACCGTGTCTTTCCAGCCATATTCATTCGGATCGCAAGGAATAGGTTCATTATCTCCAAAAAATGGCGTTACATCAGGATTCCCGCCGAGCTTTGGAGTGCTTAAGTAAGGCAGCGGCGTTCCGAATGAATATACTGTCCCTGGAGGCACACCGGGTGGCCTGGAAGGATAGTCATCCCATGCCTGTTCATAGAGGTCTCGATACGAATTTTCACAAGTGAATGGAGGAACAATATTTCCTAAATAAAACACCTGTCTATTAAGTATTTGAAATTGAATCAGGTGAATGTGCAGAGGGTGCGCATCTGGCGTCAAGTTGACAATTTCCCATATCTCTGTCGATCCAACCTGAGGAATCTCAGTTACATAAATAGAATTATTATTGTAGGGTACTGAATCAGCAAGCGGTGTGTTGGTATAGGGATTTATTCCATTATAGGTCGTGTTATTACACATAACGACGACAGGAGCTGTCGAATAGGGGTCTTCTTGTTCGATGAGCACCAAACTGCGAGTAAGTGATGGCATCACATCAGGAGCAAGTTCGCCTTCTTCGTCAACAAGCCTCACAATAGCCTTGTCACCGGCGCGCAGTGTGGCATCAGGAACTGCGGGATTAAAGCTTTCATCAGGAGAGGAGAGTGGCTTTGTCACACGAAACTGCATGACAAGACCTTCGGTATCAGGGTCTAGCACCGTGCCACCACCGGGAAATGGTGCGGGACAGTCATTATTTAGTATGAATGTTCTTCCTGCAAAGTCTGTAAAGTCAATAATGATGTCCATACGCTCAGCAGGGGCAAAAAAGAGCCTAGGCTCTTGAAATACAGGACCTAGATTTGGATCCTCTGGAGGACAGAGGTTGGAGGGGTTATAGGTAAATGGAACAAAGCTACTAATATTTACCGGAGTATCAAGCAAGCTACCGTCCGTGCCTATCTGCCAGATGTCTGGAATTTCACAAGGGTTGTTGGTAGTTGCACAGCCTTGTGCGCTAGTAAGCTCTTCTGTTAAAAAGAGCGAAAGCATCCTTGCATTGCAGCAGTTGAGCAAACGAAAACGGTAGCGTCTGGGCTCTACTTCCAGATAAGGCCAGCTTTTGCCGTTGACGCAGATCACATCGCCAAAAAATTCCGGAATAGCATATGGGTTGATATCGGGATTGCCAGGGGGGCCATTGAGACCTGCTGTCAGTGGGTTGCCGTCAGGGAAAAAGAGTTGGCCATTGGTGTCAAACTGACGGTCATTTATCGCAAGCTCTATGTCGTAATCATCCGCGGGGAGTGGGGGCGATACTGAAGATTCAGGCTCTCCTCTAATAAGATAAAAACCAGTTAAGCCTGCATATATATTTAAGCGTGTTTCTCCCAGCACATGGTCATGAAACCAGAGTGTTGAGGCCGCTTGAGAATTTGGATAGACATATTCGTTGCTTACATAAGAGACGCCTTTTATCTGGTTATTATTTGGAGTAAACCAGGAATTTGGATCTCCATCAGAAAATGAAGGTACTTCTCCGCCATGCAAATGGACGACCATAGGCTGTGGGCCTTCATAAATACCAGGATTGCCTTGCGGCATGCCTGTACCAAAGGGATAGATATCTGGATCGTAGGTATCAAATCCCTGTCCAAATTGTGGCCATTGCAATGGATTTGCCCATTGAAAGCTGAGGTCTACAGTAAGAAATTTCTGCAGCAATGGTCCTGCAAGCTTCTTGTCGTTTTTATCTTTAAATCGATAGAGATGGTTTTTATACTCTACCTTGGTCTTCTCTCCGCGCTGTGCCTGGATCGTATGGGCAGGAAACGAGGGGCCGTATGTCCTTTTCCCATCATCGATTTTATAGCCCCACATGTAGGTCCCTTTCTTAGGGTTGATGGTAAAGAGGAGCTCTCCGGTTTCAATAGAGCGATATTCCACGGTCGAAGAGAGCCCGTCATAAAATGACTTGGGCAGAATTTTTTGCTGGAATTCTTTTGCTGTTACTGTGAGCTTTCTGGTGCCATCTACACGGTTTTTATTGAAGAGTGGGACTTCTTCAACAAACTTTGGCAGCGTGCTGCCATCCAGCACTTCTTGTATCACCTGTTGATTGGCATAGGCAGGAGTATGTGTGCAGGCAAAGAAGAGTCCTACACACAGGCTAAGGTATTGAAGGCGAAAAATCATTGTGTGTCCTTATCTGCTGTTGGTTGAAGTTTTTTGGCAACGCCTGGATGCGGACGCTTTCTTGGTCCTGGAGGCGTGGCACGCCGACAGCGGGGGCATGCCAAAATTTGACCTTGGCTGCCTAGCCATTGACTACTTTTAGAACTGAAAGAGGGATTTTCTACACACGGATCCTGGCAAAAGAGAATATTTGCAAGGAGAGCCAATGTTTTCAGAGCTACATACTCCATAATACACTCCTAAATTTACAAAAAGTCATACTATGGTGAGGTTGCTGAGAAAATGCAACTGATTTTTTTATACGCTATTTGTCAACGCTGTTTTGAGATTTCATCAAGCTTTAATGTACATCCCGCCGTGTTGTTCCCGGAGGGATGTATTCCTGGCGTCGATGTAGATGATTTGGTCTTGTTTAAGCGGTTGTTCGTAGTGCTCAAACAGTTGGCATACTGATTGAATCACCGGACCTAAACTCGCTGTACAATGAAAGATCTGATCAGAGGCTAGAGCGATGGCGACATGGGAGATGAGCTGCGCTTGTTTTTGCCGTTTTAAAAATATAAGATCTCCTATTTTGAGTTCGGCTGAATCGATGATGTGCAAGCGCCAATGGGATTGACTAAGCTCACGAGGCATATCTCCTACCCAGGCACGGGGAAGGTCTAGATGAAAAATTTTTTGGACGAAATAATGAACTGCCGTCACACAGTCTGTTTTTGCAGGAGCTTCTTTGAGTGACACCGTACGCTGGTAGGTTGTGGATAGCAACACTGTCATCGTGGTATCCACAAGCTTTTGGTCGATTTGCAAATCCGAAGAAAAACGAAAGATTGCAATTTTCATGAGACAGCTTTCCTACTGGCCAATGGTTGTAATAAGAGCACTCCTGCAGCTGCACTTCCTAAGACCACAAGCGGCAGAGCAGCTGTCCAAGTCCAGCCTGTCTGGGTCACAAGGTAGGTCGCGAGGAGAGGCATGGGTGTGCCAAATAGCTTGGAACCGAGGGTGGAGGCAACGCCGCCGATCAGAAAGCGGTGATGGACAGGAAGGAGTTCTAGTTTCCAGGCGTGATAAGGAGCCGCAAGAGCAACCCCCATCGTGACAAAGAGGAGACGGACAGCCGCTGCATGCCCCCAGGAAGCGTTGTCGAGTGATGCGAAGAGCGGAATGGCAAATAGAGCGGTTAAAAAAGCGGCGGCGGCCATCAATTTTTCTTTCTGGATCCAGCGACAAAGAATGCCGAAGCCGAGCAAGAGGAAAAAATCGATCCAGAGCAGGTGTGTATTGAAGAGTAAAACATCCGTTTTGGAAAGCGTTGTGATTTTAGGAAGAAAGCCATTGAGAAAGACGGTGACCAGAAAATAGTTTGCGTACGAAAATCCCGACACGATTGAGATACGACAGATGAGAGTTCTATGTTCCCAAAGAACTTTCGATAGTGCTTTCCACGAAAAGGAGGAGGGAGTGAACTCCGGGGATTCTTCAGCATGATAGCGAAAAAAGAGACCAAAGAGACCTGCTGCAGCCCCGAGCCAAAAAAGAGTGCGCCAGTGACTTTCGCCGAACTGGCTGGCGAGCAGAGAAGCTATGAAAATCCCAATGATGCCTGATGCATCATACAAGGCGCTCATCCACAGCCGTTTTTCAGGTGCGGAGTGCTCCAAAAGATAAAGAGCGGCTCCTTTCTCCTCGCCAGCGGCAAAAAATCCTTGGAAGGCACGGCACAGAGCTAGCAGAATCCAGGTATACTCTACTAGAGGCAAACATCCGATTGCAGCAGTAGCAAGCGCCATCCCAATGAGGCTGGCAGTCAGCGCAGGCTTTCTCCCCCATCGATCGCCAACCCACCCCCAAAAGAATGCACCAAGTGGCTTTGTCATGTAGTTAAGAGGAAGGAAAATAAAGGTGAGCAGCAACGCCTCCATTCCATCTTTTCCTGGAAAAAGAATAGGTGCTAAAAATGGCGCCACCCACCCAAAAAGAGAGGAGTCGTAATGGTTCAGAATATTTCCAATAATGCCAGCAACTTGTGAACGCGAGACTATCTTTTGTTCCACTACATGTTACCTAGATGAGAGGGCGATTGTCTTTGGGATAAGCTGCTTGGCTCTCCAGAGAAAAACAGCAAGCAGGCAAAGGCTATTACAGGCAATCACCGCCCAGCCGCTCGCACCGCCCCCGCCTGCATAGGTAACGATCAGATACAGAGGCAATAGGTAGGTAAAGCAGCTGGTGACTACGTTCATATAGAAAATAAATTTTGTATCTTTAGCAGCTGTCAAAAATCCAGCCGTAATCCATGCAAACCCGTCAAAGAGAAACATGAGGCACATCCAGAAAGCAGCAAGTTTCACAGCGAACAGAAACTCGCTATTTTGCATGAGAACATGATCCTCCCGACCAAGAAAATAGGGAAGGAAAAGATCAAGTCCAATATAACATACAAGTCCTACCAAGGCAAAGAAGATAGCATGCAGACGAAAAGCTGAACGCAAAACGGAAGGAATCAACGATGGCTTATTTGCTCCAAAGAGATTGGAGGTAATAGCCGTTGCGCTCTTCGCAGTTCCATCGATAGTAAACATAACTAAGATAAAGAAGCTTTGCACAATAGTCGCGCACGTCAACGCCTCTTTTCCTGCCAGCGCCATAATTTTGAAATAAAGACAGTGAGCCATTATTTCAACCATTCTTCCTAAACTCGACGGAACACCAACCTTCCACATGTCTAAAAAGAGGGTTTTATCAATTCTGAACGCATGTGTATGATAAGCACTACGATACTTTTCTCGTAAAAAAAGAAAAGCGAGCATGAGACACTGAAACCACTGGGCAGCTGTAGTCGCCAGAGCGGTTCCCTTAATCCCCATTTCCGGAACAATAGAATTACCAAAGATAAAGAGGGGAGCCAGGCATGCATTCAAGACGTTTGCAAGAATTGTAGAAATGGTAATGACCTTGGACTTTCCGATGGCGATAAAAAACCCCATCAATGTAATGGACATTAAAATCGCAGGAGTTGCAAAGTCAGCCCGAGTGAGCAAAAACTGCATTTCGAGCGAATTTCCATCAAATAAAATAGCACCCGCCACTCTCGCAAAGAAGATATTTAACGGCCAATAGAGAAGGCTAAACCAGATCATCTGCCAGACAGGCTTTCCAAGCTGCTGATACTTTTGCTCACCGTGAAATCGCCCAACAAAAACCTCTGTGATTTCACAAATTGTGATAGCTAATATGAGCGTCAAAAACTCAGCAAGGCCAGCAACAGGAAGGGCATTCATCGCCTCAATGTTGTAGTGGGCAAGAAAAAGCCTATCTACAAATATCATGAAACTGCCAGACATCAGACTGAGCATTAAAGGCCAGCTGAGAGTCCAAATTTCTTTGAGACTCCCGACAGGATGTTTTGTCAGCTGGTATGAAGGGGAAGAATTAGACATGGGTATGCAGAGGGGCAGTTGCTTTTGTAGAATAATAGACGCTTTCATTAAGCTCATTTTCGCGTTTGGCAACATAAA
>CAYOTQ010000062.1:0-629 GCA_964406915.1 uncultured bacterium | reverse complement strand
ACCAGTAATGTTGACTGTTGTTGTGGCCATATCACGGAGTCTGTCGATTCCAGCTAGGATAGCAATACCTTCAATAGGTATCCCTACAGAAGCAAACACCATAGAGAGCATAATCAACCCTCCGCCAGGAATATTAGCGGTGCCAAGCGTAGCCATCAAGACGGTAGTGACAAGGGTGAAAATATGCTGTGGCTGCAGTTCTATGCCATACGCTTGAGCAATAAAAATCGCACTCATTGATTGAAACAAGGCTGAGCCATTCATATTTAATGAACATCCAAGCGGCAGCACAAAATTGGCCATATTGCTTGTAATACCAAGTTTTTGCTCTGCGGTTTGCAGAGTAATTGGAAGAGAAGCTGAGCTGCTGCAAGTAGACATTGCTGTCGCAATCACAGAGAGCATATGTTTGAAAAATGGCAATGGCTGCAATTTGGCAAGAATTTTGAGTATCCCACAGAAAATGACGAGTACAAAAATGATGCTGGCAGCCCAATAACTCAAGAGAAACTTTAGCACAGGAATCAGGACGTCAAGACCAAAAGAACCAGTCGTCCATGCCATCAGGGCAAAAACACCCACTGGAGAAAAGGACATGACCATCTTTGTCATGCGGAGCATCACAGTGA
>CAYOTQ010000061.1:0-7190 GCA_964406915.1 uncultured bacterium | reverse complement strand
GTATCTGTACAGCTCTAAGAAGCCGCTCCCCGAAAATTGGTGGTCACTTGGGTTTAAAATGTCAAAAATTGCGCTTGGTAGGGGCAGTCGGGAACTTCTTCTTGTACAGCGCGTCTGCCTCATCCTGATACTTTTTGAGAAGTGGCTTTAAAGCCGCGATATACTGTTCATTTAACTGCACATAGAACTCTGCCGCAAAGGAAGCTTTGAACTGCAGCAGAATTTTTTTTGCCGGATCTTCTTCTTTTTTTGCCTGCTCTTCAAATTCGGAAGCTCTTTTCAAGGCCTCTGTCTGGTGGTTCTTGGCTAACCCCATCATCGTTTCGGTTTGAGCGATGGCTCTTTTTACTTCCTGATCGAATTTAATGGCATTCTCCGCTTTTTCAAGCATTTTTATTAGGCTTTCATAGTAAAGATTTGCAAAGCCTTTTGAAGTGAGCGCTGTGGCATTGTCAATGAAATCCAGCCATTCCGGTGGAAGCGCCGAGGTTTTGTACTCCTTTTGCTCCTCTTCGGGAAGCAGGCTATTGAGGGCATCAAGCTCTTTGACCACTTCTCTTTGCGATTTTTTGAAATTGGCAATGAGCCCAGCTGTTGAGAGCAGCTTTTTTTCCTCTTCTGCGATCTGTTTTTTCAGTTTCGTGATTTTGGCGCTGTTCGTCTCTGTTTTTAGCATCTCCTTTCTATTGTCAATACGAAGCTGGATGCCGGACATTTTGCCCGACTGTTGGGCGATCCTTTTGTTGACCAGTTCTAATTTTACGGCGGATTGCTCAAGGTGCGCGCGTGCGGTTTTGATTGTCTCTTTTTGAGAGTCCACAAAATTTTTTGTCTCTTGTCTAAAATCGGCTTGCACACTTGCTGGCAGCGCATTAAAAATAGCCACTATCTGTTTGCTCTTGGTAGGCTGGACAAGCTGTTCTTTAAGGAACGCTGTTTGCTCTGCTTTTAAGGGCTGTGCAAACAAAAAGGAAATGAGCGCTATTTGCTCCTCTTTGCCTGACTCTTTGAATTCTTCTTCTGTAAACTGGAGGAGGTAGTGCTGCTGGTGAGGGCGAATCTTGTTGCAGGCAAAGGCAAGCACTTCAAGAAGTTCATCTCTCTGCTTGCTAGGAGAGGGAGCATTTTCTAGATTTTTGAGGTCATACTGAGGTCCCTTGATCTCTTTTATCTGCTGCAGGATATCGGCGTTGTATGCTTGCACAAGGGCAATATGGTGTCTGATTCGTGCCGGACTAAAATCTCGAAGCGTGGAGGGAGTAAGGATACTGCGTTCGCTTGGTGTTACCTGGGCATACAGAACGAGGAGTTTTTCGAGTTCTCTATTTGGGATCTGTTTGAGCTCTTCTATCTGCTTTAGCTGCCATTTATTATTATCTTCGACCATATCCAGATGGGGTGATTGAGGAGGTCCTTTTGCATCAAGGTAGGCTTTGCTACAAGCAATTTGAAAAAGAATGCTATTTTGCTGGCTTTCCGTAAGCTGGCCATACTCCCAGATAGAAAAGTCATCGACCTCTTTTTTGTACTTTTCGGGAAGGGAGTTGAATTTATCGACGATGGCGCGGCTGTCTTTACGCTCGATTTCGGTAAGACCTACCCTCTTTTCTACGATATCGATGATTTTTTCCTGTTTTGCGCTTTCTTGAAGGGAGAAGAATTGGTGACTGATCGACAGTTTTTCATCGGTGGCAAGACGATCGTACGTTCTGATGGCGCATTCGGCAATTTTTCTTTGCTGTGGCTTCTCTTTGAAGTGCACAGGAGTGGCTTGCTGCAAGATTTTTTTGTCTTCCGGTGAGATATTTCTGCTCGAAAGAGCGATTTCAACGAGGTGCTGCTTTTCTTCCGGTGTGAGATCTAAAAAGTTATCAATTCTTTTTGGAGAAACATAGCGCCCTGCTACCAGATAGTTCCAGGCAAACTGCGCTTTTCCTCCGGCGGTTTTTCCCATTTTTTCAAACCATGCTCCAGTAGCATCGAGCGCATTGTAGGACTTTTCTGCGATGCCATAAAAACAGTTTTGCCCATATTGAGCGGCGAAGTTTCCGGTAGTGCGGAGAATCGGTGGAAGGGTATGGCGAAGCACAATGGGAATCAGGGTATAGCTGCTTGAAAACAGCTGAAAGAGTGTGGCGCCGCCACCAAGGAGAGCGAGACCGCTTTTGAGGGCGGTGGAATCTTTGTCTAAAGAGCCTTCCAGCTGCTTTTGAATCATCGAAAACACGGACTCGAACTGCTCTTTTCCAAAGATTTCAATATCGGTGCTCGAAAGTTGCTTTTCGAGAAACGCCTGGCTTCCCACGCCTAGACGATGCAAGTTCTCAAACACTGCCGTCAATAGGGAGTTTGTGGATTCTGAGGTCATCTTATACTGTTGCAGTAATGAGACAAATTCCGGAGAGTTCGCGGCAAGTCTCACAATCATTCCATACCACTGTTTGTCGAGTTCTTGCATAGACGTGAGGCTCAATAATGCGGTGTTTGCAAGAGCCGCTCCTTCTGCCATCAGACCATACTGCTGGCTTAACGCTTGCAAGAGGCTCTCTAACTCCTTCGGTATCTTTTGCTCGGTGCCAAAGGCACGAGCCATGCCGTGCTGTGCTTCTGATGCTGCTTCAGAGAACATGGTTGCTGTTGTAGAAGCAGCATCAGCCACCTTTTTTTTCAGAGGATCGACAACCATCTCCTTGGCCATTTCCACCACAGGCTCATAGCGTGTTCCGGCAATTGTATTTGCATAGATAAAACTCAGCGTCCCATACAGGCTTTCTTTTGCTTTGGTGCCAATGTCAATGGCGCTGGTATAGGATTGTTGGAGAACCTCTGTGACAAAAGAGGTGGTTGCGGCTACTTGTTCGCTCGTCATCGGCATTTCAGGACGTGCTACTTCTCCTCGCTGCAATTTATCCATCAAGCTCTTATAGAAGGCAGGGCTTTCCGGTGGTAAGTTGAGCTCTTTTGCCATTGCTTCAAAAAAGCCAGGCTTTGTGAGGGTATCGAATACCTCAGGATTGCAGACAAACAGATCTTTAGGAGGTGTGTTTACCGTGCATTTACAGGCCTCTTGGAGGTACTCAGTAATTCTATTTTCCAAAAAAGGCACTCGAGGAGTCATCATTTGACTTGCGGTCTCGAGTCGTTGCAATGTTGCAGGGGCGTTCAATCCTCCCACATAGGATTGAACATCTCCCACAAAGGCTCCTATGTAGGGGGTAATGCTCGATGCCTTGGCCATGGTGGCAAGTCCCAGCTTGAACGCAAGAGCGGGGGCCAGTTGGAGCATCTTTTCTATGGTATCTACAGGCAAGCCCAATTGACCAAGAGTGGAGATCAGGTAATTTGGCACCCATGGGAGCATGAGTGCAATGTCGGCGGCTGTTGCCACTCCGCTAAAAGCGGTTTTTACTCGCTCAGGCTTGAGGGCATAGCCGATACCAGTGCTAATAGCCCATGGAACTAGTCCAAGTTTTGTAAGAAGACGATGGGGAATAGCCCCAGCATATTCCCCAACGGTCTCACCTGCGCCTACCTGAAGGCCTATTTGTTCATCAATCCGTCGAAGATTGACTTTATCAGAGGGAGTCGCTTGCGATCGATCGGTGGCTGGCGCCTTTTCTCGTGAAGCTGGCTCAGCGGCATCCATCAGTTCGGCTTGCTCTCGGAGCCAGAGGAGCATTTTTTCGATTTTTGCGCGCTCTGAGGCATTTGCTACCTGCTCTAGCTTTTGCTCCAGCTGCACAATCTCTTCTGCGATTTGCTGAGGCGTTATTGCAAAGACGATAACCGCTGTTTGGAGCTCAGAGAATACTTCCAACTTTTCCTTTCCAGGATGGAGGCGATTGAAAATGGCAAGAAGCGAAGCAATGTCGTGGGCGGCTTCGAGTGTTTGGAGCTTTTTGAGCTGCTCTATTCTTGTTTTTTCGCTAGGCTCGGCTTTGCGTCCCATTTTTTTCAGTTTGTCTGAGACGATCTCGAGAAGCTTTTTTTGTGCGGTAGGCTCGAGCTGTCGAAACTGCTCGACACTGATATTGAGGCAGCGATCTTTGTCTTTTGGTGAAAGCGCATTGAATTTTTCACAAAGAAGCTTTTCTAATTTTATTCGGTTTGTGTCAGAGATCTTTGCAAAATCGCCTTTCACCTGAAGATGGCGAAATTCTGAGCTGAGCAGAAATTTTCTTTCACTTGGAGAAAGCGTGCTATATTTGTGGACAACTTCAAAGATTTTTAATTGCAGAAGCTCGTCGCATTTTTGAAACAGACGAGGCGTGAGCATATTGTCGGGCAGATATTTTTTAAGGACAATGAGCTCTTTAATAATGGCCTCTGGTAAGGGAGCTCCTTTTTTGAGGGCATGCGCATAGCGTTGCTTTTTTTCTGTGGGGATGTGATAGCCCTTTGCGTGGTCGATCATGTAGAGAAGATCCTCGAGAAACTCCTCTCCTTCTTGATCGACTGCTTGATTGAATTTTTCTACCTCACCTGGCTCTACCTCCTTCACTTCTTTATCAAAGTCGATGGCTTTTTGTGGTGAAGAGGGAGAAGTCGGCGCATGCACCTCTTCAAAACAGTGGTAAATTCTAGAGGACCAGGAGACGATTCGATCGCCAATATTTTGAAGAAATTGTCCTGGAGCTTGAGGGTTTGTCCAGAGGGCATAGGATCTCTCTTTGAGAGCAGCGCTTCCGATGACTGGCATTTTTTGCGGTACTTGGAGCACCTTGCCAGCGCCCCAGAAGAATGCTGGAACAGTTTTATTTACAAGAGATACCACCCATGTAATGCCTTTTCCAACAGTGCTAAGGTGATCTTTTTCAGCCTCTCGTGCTTTCTCTTCGAGGTTTTTTCCAAATGCGACAGTTTCTGAAAGAGCTGTTGTCACGCTGCCGACGCCTGGCACTCCTGCTGCTACCACTTTTACTGCTTTTAGTGCCCATTCTGCATAGCTTCCTGCCTGCTGGACTCTTTCTCCTTCTGCCTCACGTGCCTGTATTCCCTTTTCAGTTGCTGTACCCAGCACTTCTTTTGACAGTGGATCGAGAACGCTCATTGTAGCAGACACAGCGCCTGTCTCAAATAAATAGGCCGGCGCTTTCAGTACTGTATCGACAGTCCAAGCGGTGACATAGCAGGCTCCTGCACCTGCAGTGAGAGCGATGGTGACTGGAGTTTTGGAGCAGAGTGTGCCGGTTGTTTGGACGGTTTTTCCGAAAAGATCCATGGGCAAAGCGACTAGTTTTGCAGCGCCGCTGAGCGTCTTTCTTCCAGCCCATTTCAGGAGAGACTCTTTCTCTACCGCTGGCAACGGACTTGGAATTTGAGGGTTTTCTTTGCCATGGAGCTCTGAAGTCATAACATCCTGCCTTCTTTTCTATCTATTTGGAATATAACAAGAATGCAGGAAATTATAGCAAATTATATTTTTAATTTTATAGTCCACGATTGTTTATGTAGCGTCAGTCGGCATTGCCCAAATCCGATTCTTGAATCATGAGGTGTATATTTTCTTCTGTGCAACCGATTTGCTATAGCGATCATGCACAAAAAATGTACTCCAGGAAAGAGAATCAGGGGAATGAACCGCAGAGAATAGTATCAGAGGACGCTTAGTTGTTTCTCTCTGCGGTTTTCCGAAACTAGCATTAAAAGCTCTTCCCAAATCAAAAGAGAAATTAAAGAAAAAAATTAGACCAAAGGATCAGTGTCTCTTCAATTCCTTGCAAAAAAACAAGATAATATTTAAAATTTGTTTTTTTATTTTGAGGTAGAATGCAAATAGATTCAGTTTCTCAAATGACTGATAGATATTCAGAAGTAGAAATAAAGAATTTGCAACAAACATGTACTCAGTTTGGGATCGAATTTGAAAAAATAGTTGGTAGAAAAGAGTATGTATACCCAGAGGATCTCTTTCTTTCAAAAAAAATTGGCAATGGCATCGAGCCGACAGTGAGTTGGGAGAAAGAAGATAAGCGTCCCAAAGCACTTTTCGTTATGGCCTGTGGATTTGCTGAAGATGACCGTATTTATCTTAGAGAGACGATAACAGATATAAAAAAGACGTATTCTATTCAAGTACGTCATATTGACCCTAAAAAAACAGCGGATGAGCTCTGGGGCTGTGTTGAAAAAATCACACGTCTTAACAGATTTTTTGAAAAGTAATTGAAGATTTTAGAGAGGAAACAGTAGGCTCTTCGTCAGCAAAAACCAAGAGCCCTACATGAATAGTCACGTAAAACGCAACTGGTCACACTATAACAGAACGTTAGTCAATCGTGGAAGCCTAAATATTTGGATTGACCAAGCTACACAAAAACAATGGATTACGAAAGGAAAGACAAGGGGTCGGCCTCGGTTTTCCTCACATGTCATTGAGCTTGGCTGGATTCTGAAAGCAGTCTATCAGCTTTCCTTGAGGGCTCTACAAGGCTTTCTTCAATCGATTGTCGAGTTGATGAACCTATCACTCGAAATTCCTCATTATACTCTTTTTTGTAAACGTGCTCGCGAAATCTCTTATTCAACAAGGAAGCTGTCAAATAAGCGGCCTGTGGATCTTGTGATAGATGCATCAGGGATCAAAGTATACGGCGAAGGCGAATGGAAAGTGAAGGTTCATGGAACCTCGAAACAAGCAAAGTGGTTAAAACTCCATGTTGGAATGGATCCGTCGTCACAAGAAATCATAACATTCAAGGTGACGAATGGTTATGTTTCAGACTCTCGAATGCTTCCAGAGATAGTTGGAAAGGCGCCAAGAACGGTGAGGCGGGTTGTGGCAGACGGAGCATATGACCGGAAAAAGTGCCGAGAGTATTTGAAGAAACAGCATATAGCAGCCCATATTCCTCCGAGTGTGAATGCAAGAGTAAATGAAGGTGAGGAGGAAAGGAATAGTAATGTGAAAATTGTGAATGGTTTAGGAGGAGGTCAAGAGGGCAAACGCCTTTGGAAGAAACTAACAGGTTATCATATTAGAAGCCTGGTTGAGACCGTCTTTTCTCGGTTAAAGCGTATGTTTGGTGATAGATTGAAAAGTCGTAAATCAGAAAATCAGGAAGTCGAAGTTGGGATCAATTTTTTAATTTTGAATATAATGCGACGGCTATCAATTGTAAATTAAATTATTAAATAATAAAACACGACCGCAACAGCACTCTCTCTGTTATGAATTTTTCAACACAGCC
>CAYOTQ010000060.1:0-7398 GCA_964406915.1 uncultured bacterium | reverse complement strand
GCTGTGACAGACTGCTGGCTTCTCTCTGCCAAAAGCTCCAAATAGAGCCTGGACAGACTTCCAGCGATGGTGAATTTACAGTAATTGCTTCAGAATGTCTGGCCGCATGCGACCGCGCTCCCATGATGCTGGTCGATGATGTTGTTCATGGTCCTGTTACTGAAGACGCACTGGATAGCATCTTGACGCAGGCAAAAAAAGGCCCAGGCCATCCATCTCCACAAGGAGCTGACCATGAGTGAGCTCAAAATACTGACTGCCAACATGCACATCCCAGGACAGTGCTCAATTGCTACCTACGAAAAAACCGGCGGGTATCAGTCACTACGAAAAGCCATCTCTTCTCTAGAGCCTGCCACCATCGTCGACATGGTCAAACAATCAGGCCTTCGTGGCCGTGGAGGAGCAGGCTTTGTAACAGGAACAAAGTGGGGATTTATTCCTAAAGATCCTACGCTTGATAAATATCTTGTCTGCAATGCCGATGAGAGTGAGCCTGGCACATTTAAAGACCGCCTATTAATAGAAAAAGATCCTCACCAAGTTATTGAAGGAGTGATACTGGCAAGTTATGCAATTGGAGCAAAGCGTGCCTTTATCTATTGCCGTGGAGAATTTTTTGAAGGAATACGAAAGCTGCGAGCTGCTATCAAGGAAGCCAAAAGCCGAAACTATGTTGGCCAAAACATTCTCGGCTCTAGCTACAGCCTTGAGATTATTGTACATCCAGGGGCCGGTGCCTATATTGCAGGAGAAGAGACCGCACAGCTCAACTCTCTTGAAGGCTACCGAGCGACACCAAGACTCAAGCCCCCTTTCCCTGCTGTATCTGGGCTCTATAAAAAGCCTACTATCATCAATAATGTCGAGACTCTCTGCAATGTCGTGCATATTGTCAGCCGGGGAGTGGAATGGTATCAGAGTATTGGCAAGCCCAAAAATAGCGGCACCAAAATCTTTCAAGTCAGCGGCCAGGTATCTCGCCCCGGCTGTTATGAATTTCCACTTGGAGTCTCTCTAAGACAGGTACTCGACATTGCCGGCGGCCTCGCCAACTTTAAAGCGTGCTATCCTGGCGGCTCTTCATGCGCCTTACTGACAGCCAAAGATCTTGATGTTTCTATGGACTTTGAATCGCTGCAAGCCAAAAAAACAGCTCTCGGAACTGCCTCGATTATTGTGATGGACATGAGCGCCGATATGGTGCAAGTAGCACTGAGGCTGATGGAATTTTATCAAAATGAATCGTGTGGTAAATGCACGCCTTGCCGTGAAGGCACTCGGTGGGTGGTGCAGATACTGACGCGCATTCTGGCAGGCAAAGGCACCTACCAAGACCTGCAGACAATCAATGATGTATGTAAAAGCATGATTTCGAACTCTTTTTGCCCGCTTGCTGTAGGAGCGGCTCCTCCTATACAGAGCGCCATGACAGAATTTCCTGAGGAATTCGACGCCTATATTAAGAAAAATCCGGATGCCGACGCTGCCCAACGCATGAAAATCTGCTACCCCTATGTGTGAACTATGACAAATCAGACTCCTGAGCTTGTATCTTTGACAATTGACGGCACTGTAGTTCAAGTACCGAAAGGAACGACTGTCTATACAGCCGCCAAACAGCTGGCAATTGAAATTCCCATTTTTTGCTATCAAGACCGCATGCCTCCATTTGGAGCCTGCCGTGTCTGTTTGGTAGAAGTGGAGAACATGCCAAAACTGCAAACCTCCTGCACGCTGGAAGCCACTAATGGAATGGTCGTGCGCACACAAGCCCAAATGGCCACAAAAGCACGAGAAGAGATTTTAGAGTTTTTGCTCATCAACCACCCTCTTGACTGCCCTATCTGTGATCGCGGCGGCGAGTGCCCGCTTCAAGATCAAGCCTATAAATTTGGCCCCGGAAAAAGCCGATTTTTTGAAGATAAACGCCATTTTGAAAAGCCTTTGCATTTAGGGCCAGTGCTGACACTTGATCGCGAGCGCTGCATTACCTGTGCCCGATGCACTCGTTTTGGCGACATAGTAGCTGGCGATCACGGTCTTGAATTTATTGACCGCGGCTACAAGACAGAAGTAGGCACTGCTGATGGCCAGGCTCCAAAATCAAAATATATTGGCAATACAATTATGATATGCCCTGTGGGGGCTCTTACAAGTACTGTCTATCGTTTTCGCGCACGGCCTTGGGACAACCTAGCCACAGAAACTACCTGTACCCTCTGCCCTGTTGGCTGTAGCATGATTCTAGACAGCCGAGATGGCGAAATCATGCGCACCCGTTCAAAAGAAAATAGGAACGTCAATGATATCTGGCTCTGTGATAAGGGTTGGTTTGGCTACGAATTTTCTTCAAGTGATGAGCGCCTCAAAGAGCCTCTTATCCGTAAAAGTGGCGTCCTCACCCCCGTAAGCTGGGATGAGGCTTTTTCCTATGTAGCTACGAAAATGCAGCAGGCAAAGCCAGAGGGAAAGCTGGCAGCTCTTGGAGGCACCACGCTGACTATCGAAGAAAACTACCTGCTACAAAAACTGATGAGAGGGGCGCTTGGAGTAGATCATGTCGACTATCGACTGGGAGAGCCTCTTCATGAGGAGATACAAGCCGGCATGGAAATAGAAATAGGAGCCTGTGAAGAGCTGTCGACTATCATCCTGCTAGGCGTCGATATTACAGAAGAATTTCCTGTTCTCTGGCTCAGAATCAAACAAGCGCTCAATAAAGGCGCCAAATGCCTCTTTGCTGGCCATTTTGCTCCAGAAGTTGCGAGATATATTCAGACAGTGCATCTGCATCCTCCGGGTGAAGAACTAACCGCTCTCAATAAACTCAAAAATGAGATTTCAGACAGTAAATGCGCCATCTTTGTAGGCAGGCAGTATCTAGCCACCGCCAATCGCAGCGCGATTGTCTCTGAGCTTCTCTCATGGAAAAAAGCGCAACCGCATCTGAGTGTCAACTTGCTTGAAGGTCGAGGCAATAGCATGGGAGCAAGGCTTGCTGGTATGTATCCACAGAAGCAAGGCCTTAATGCAGAGCAAATTATACAAACAGCGGCTACAGGCGGCTGGGGTATTCTCTACGTTGTTGGATGCGACGCGGCCTCTAAGGTGCCATCAAAATTGTGGGCCCAGGCAAGAAAAAATACTGAATGTCTCATCGTCCAAGATCTCTTTTTGACAAAGACCGCTAAAGAAGCAGATGTGGTACTACCCACGGTAAGCTTTATAGAAAAGGGAGGAAGCTTTCTCAACATCGAAGGACGCGTACAAAAGCTCAAACCTGGAAAGAGCATCCCCAAAGGCGTCTATAGCGACTCTTATATTTTTGTCAGGATCGCCCAAAGGCTTGGCTATACACTCATGATTGACGAGCCCTTTTTAGACTCGCTCAAACCAAATCATAGAATTATCTCTCCCAACCCGAAGGTAGTTGACACACGCCCTAAATCAGCCGTGCACGAGGGACTGCGAGCCTCCTTTGCTCCTGCACTATTTGATCGAGGAGTGCGCATGAGACATAATGAGCAGCTGGTCCAGCTTGCAAGACCAGTCTCTTGCCGTCTGCATCCTGATGAGGCAAGAAAACGTGGCCTTATAGATGGAGGAAAAGTCGCTATTAGCTCAGGAGAGGCCTCACTTACTACCACCGTCACATTTGACATATCTGTTGCTCTTGAGACTCTGGTGCTGCCTCTTGGATTTGATACTTTTGCCGTGCATGAATTTGGCACTACACTACTTAATGGACTGCCAGTTGAGATTCGTAATCTTTTACCCTAAATCTTGTGCTCTAAATCTCTTGCTCTAAATTTCTTGCCCTAGCTGGTCTAAAAAGAGCTTCAAAAACTGCACTCTCTTTTCGGCCTCTCTTCTTCCAGCCTCGGTATTCATCGTCGCCGGCAATTTGAAGAGTTTTGTAAAAAAATGGTCGACTGAATATTTTTTGTCCTCGAGCGGCCGCGATTTTGCCCATGGATCTTCCGGATGAAAGTAGCTGGCACCTATCTTTGTACCCGTAGAAATCAGACGAAAGATGCCAAGAGCACCGAGGGCCTCCAAACGGTCGGCATCCTGAAGGGCTTTTCCAAGAACTGACCCTGGCACTTGCCCGCGACTGAAGCTATGGTCACGAATGGCATCACATACAAGCAGGACCTCCTCATGAGCAAAACCAAGTGACGGCAGAAGCTCTGCTGCAATATCTGCCGACTGCTCACTTGCACGCGCGGCATCGGGGTGATTTTTTGGAAGATTGACAATATCGTGAAGCAGTGCGGCAGCAATTGCCAGGCGATCTTCGAATTGGCCTTCGCCGAATTGAATCGTCCACTTGGCCACACGCATACAATGCCCAAAATCATGACCTGGATCATCTCCCAGCCGCTGCTGTACATAACGGCCGATTTCTTGTAGAGCGCTGTCTGTATCTATCATTTTCCGCCTAAAATGTTATCAACGGCCGTACGTATAATCGTAGCCCACTCTTTTTTCACACCTACTACTTTTTCAATTTTTGCTTTTTCTTCTGGTGAGCGTTGGGGAGCCAATTTGTCGAGAGCCGCTAAAAAACTCTCTGTAGATATTGCCTCATCACAAAGCCGCTCTCGTACAAGCGTATCTTGAAAGAGACGATGGCCTACCTGAATAGCGGGAATTCCTGCCACATAAAATTGCGGCGACATACTTGTCTGCCAGTACATCACCGCGTGAGCTTTTGTTTGCATCTCCACCTGCGAATAGGACGAGAGCTGCAGCTTGGGTGCGTGTGGATTGTCCCGATGGGTGTCTTGCCATTTTTCTAAAAGTTTGCCATCCCTATTTTCCTTTTTTGCACTTGGATGTTGCTGCAAGACAAATGTCAGGTGAGACAAATCTTCGTTTTGCATTCCTTCGGTGATAAAACCTAAAAACGCAGGAAATGCCTTTGTAAAATATTCCTCATTATTTCCTCCCATATAAGCTACCGTTCTTTGACGTCGTAGATGGGCAACGTGTTCGGCTTGCTGCAGGGGAAAATTGCCAATGCCAACACGTGTAATACCAGTGAAATCGACCTCTTTCAATGGCTCTTCGTGAGAATAAATGGGACCTTTCTCAAGATTGGCATTTGAAAACCATACGTACTGGACTTTTTTCATTACTTCTTCTGCAACGGGAGAATAGCCTGGAACAAATCTCTCAGGATTTTCATACCAGGCAACTCGTGCCACTTCCGGAGCTTCACTCATGAGCCGTTCATGCACTTTACTGCTAAAGCGATTGCCCACATCAGTAATGACAATCTTTGCTGTTTTGGCTACTTTCATGATTGCATCAAGCGCCTGCTCTTCCTTCTGAATGTCCACAACGATATTTGGAATAACTTTACGCTCTCGGAATTTATCATCGGCAGGACCAGTCGCTGCGCATACAATTGCACTTGGAAATTGCTGAATAGGAGCCGAGAAATGCTCTGCGGGAGCGGCGTTACAGGCAACAAATACTATGGTTGCGGATAAAGAAGAAGCCATGGAGGTAACCCCTGTGTTGTACAGGAAGGATGATACTTCTACTCACCCTTTAGTGCAACCACTCGGCCATGAAGTAGGCGTAGACTCCATATAACGTAGAGAAGACCGCGAGGGTGGCCATGCTATCAAAAAGAGTATAGGAATCTTTTTCAGGGCTTTTGGGGAAATAGCTGAATACGCCATTGGTGACCCATGCTGCCGCCACAAAACCAACGTACATCAGAACATAAAGAAAGATACCTGCAATCATGTAACTCCTTACAAAATTGAAGATCAATTATAACAAAATAAATTTTTAATTTCTAGTAATTTTAAGAAATTTGTAGACTCAAAGTATAAATGCCGTATTGGCTCTTCAAAAAAATGAGTGATTGATTACAGGGATCGCTACCCGAAAAAGGAGGTTGGCATGCCCGAAGGAGTCTATATGACACAAACGGAGCTCGACCGCGTAGAAAGTCTTCGCTTGTGTGTAAAAATACACACGAGGAGGGCTAGCTAGCCTCCTCTATATGCATAGGCTCAGGACATGAGTAGCTGCTTTTCGGGTCTTCTTCGGTCACTCCGTGCTGTTCTCTTCAATGCTGTTCTCTATGGAGAACTCAGGAGTTTCAATGTAGACAGCCTCAAAAGTCGGATCAGCCTCCCATTTGAAGTACCGTTTGAGATGTGAAGTTAGCCCTTTTAACCCTGTGAAAGATAGCTCTGTTAACTGTGTGAGAAGTACATTTGCCCCAATAGTGATACGCCAACCATGAAAAGGGTCGCGGATAGTGGCCTGGTCTGCCTGTATACTATCTATAATAATTTGATGGCCACCCAGCTCTTCGGCATTAATGTCCACTGAAATAGAGCCATATTGGCTAATAAAGCGCTCAATATCTTTAATGTTTGCCGGTACTCTGGCTGTACGTGCTTTTAAACCTGCTCTCTGTAGGCTGGTTAGTAACCCCTCGGTGTTGCTTATATTCGCATTGCGTATAATGTGGGCTCTAGAACGTTTGCCATGATCTTCTATCAACATGGCAGCACAGGCCTCTACACAACCACGTACCCCCTGCTGTTGAATCATGGTCTTTCCATCGGAATAGATGCCTATGGGAATGGAGCTATCGGCACCATGCAAACGAATTGACACGCATTTTTCAATGTCAATAAGTATATTATCAGAAGGAAAAATAACAGTATGGGGATAGTATGCGCTTAACGAAACAGCAAAGCCATCTCGGGTGATTGGATCGAAATAAGTTTCTCTTCCTATGAAACACCTATCAACACTGTTTGTCGGTGGAAATTTGCGTTGACTAAAGAACCACTTGAGCCGCTCATCTCGCGCTAGGGTGGAGAGCGTGGATGGCAGAGCCTCATTATTCTTTAAGAAATGACATGTGCCTAATAGTCCTTCTTTAGAGACAACAGCTTGGGGCACCCAAGCTGGGCGATCTTTCGCCAAATTGGTTTGAATTTCTACACCCTTTATTTTTCTTGAAGCATTTTTTCTCATTTCTGTTTTAGAAATGATATTTTTCGCTAGATCATCAACTTTTTGCGTAGTCCCGAATAATGCGGTACTGATCCATTGCATGACATGGCTTCCCCGTGTCACGAATCCTGAATACAATGTATTCAAAAAACCACAAATATTATTTTTCGGTAGTCCTGTTATGTTTCTCATAGCCACTTTTTTTAAATTATTTATCAAGGTTGTAAACTAAGTTGCATTTTAACAATAGAATAAAAAAACATTTTTTCACAAAATCTCAGGATAGAGAATTGACTTATTATATTCAACTGAAACATAATTGCTCTAAATTAAATAAATTCTGATAAATTAAATTAAAATTACATGGGATATAAAATGACACTACAAATCACTGCTTTAGAT
>CAYOTQ010000059.1:6290-7466 GCA_964406915.1 uncultured bacterium | reverse complement strand
TTGCGGCGAATGGTGGTCACTTGGGTTTCAAGGCTCTTTTGGTTAAGAGCGAGAGGATGCACGATAGAAATCAACCATTTTTTCTTTGAGATGATCAAGAGGAGCAAAGACTTCTTCACATTGAGGCAGGCTCTTGACAAAGAGTTTTCCGTAGCCTCGTTTGACAAGACGTACATCGAGGCAGATACAGCAGCCGCGATCATTCTTGTGCCGAATCAGCCTTCCGAAAGCCTGCTTGAATTTTACCACTGCTTTTGGAAGGGAGTAGTCTTTAAAAGGCTTGCCGCCTTTTGCGGCGATGAGCTCGCACCGTGCTTCGCTCAAAGGATCTGATGGCACTGCAAAGGGCAGCTTCGTGATGATGACACAGCGCAGCGCATCTCCTGCAATATCGACACCTTCCCAAAAGGAGTCGGTGCCAAAGAGAATCGAGCGCGGTTTTTCCTTAAAGAGCTTGATTAGTGCTTGGCGATGGCTGTCTCCCTGCTTGAGACAGTGATAACCAAGAGCCTTTAGCGGCTCATGCAGCAGCTCATAACAGTGGCGCAGCTGGTCGTAGGAGGTAAAGAGGACAAAGGCATTGCCGCGGCTGGCTTGTACTAGCGTTTGGATGGCATGTGCAAGAGAGGGAAGGTAGTTGTCGCTATCTGGCTCAGGCAAGTCGGTAGGGCAGCCAAAAAGCGCCTGTTCTTTGTAAGAAAACGGCGATCGGTAGATCTTTTCAACGATCTCCTCATTCAAGCCAAGCCTGCTGCGAATATAGGAGAAGCTGTCATTGGCAGCTAGCGTGGCGCTGCAGAGAATGGTGGTAGCAGGTTTGTCAAAAAAGGCCTCTTTTAGCAGGGCTGAGATATCATGTTTGGCCTGTATCAGCTGAACCTCAGTAGTGCTGACGCGTGTTTCTGTCTGCATCCAGAAGACGATTGCCTGAAAGTCTTGGGAAGAAAAAAAACTTTTTAGCCTTTTGGCAACAGAACTAAGTTTATTTTGCAGGGAGCTGACTTCAAAACGAAGGCTCTTTGTCTTTTCATTGAGAGTTTCATTCTTTAAGGCCGCAATTTCCTCCTCAAAATGACGCAAAAGAAGCGCAAAATCAATAAGCTCTTTCATGAAGAGCTCGGCTCGTGGAAGAAGGGTGTCAATCCAGTAGGGGTGGGTCAGATGCGGCGCTCGGAT
>CAYOTQ010000059.1:0-6280 GCA_964406915.1 uncultured bacterium | reverse complement strand
GATACGCAGCTTTTGATCTTTTCCCAAGAGGCTGCAGAACGTGGTGACACACTCAAAGAATTCTGCCGCTATAAACAGTAAAGAGCGGCGTTTTGCGCCAAGATCTTGTAAAAATTGGCTGCCCAACTGGCTGCTGATGAGGGCGTGTAAAAGGGCCATCTTGCTGGGCGTTTTCTCGTGGGCATCAAAAGAAAGCTGTGCCAGGGTTTTGAGAAGATCTAATCTACTAATTTTTTCTGTAAAGTACTCTGCAGCCACATCTTCGAGATGATGTGCTTCGTCAATAATCAGGCGGCTATAGGCTGGAAGGAGTGCTGGCTGGGAAAAGTTGCTGGCCTCTAGCCGTAAGGCAAGATCGGCGCAGAGAAGATGATGGTTGACAACGATCAACTGAGCCTCTTGAGCTTCTTTTCGACAGGCAAAGAAAAAGCATTTTGAAAAAAGAGGGCACTTATTGCCGCTGCAGCTATCAGAGCTGCAAGACACCTGTTCCCAAGTCTGCGCCGTTGGCATAAAGGGCAAGTCTGACTTACTTCCCGTCCGGCTCCTCTGTGCCCACTGGTGGATCTGCTGAAGCTCTTCAAGAAGGTTGTCTTTGAACAACGAGACCTCTTGTGTCATGTCGTGCAGTTTTCTCAGGCAGAGGTAGTTGCCCATGCCTTTTGCCAGCACATATTTGATTGGACATCCTGTCACCTTGATGGCAAGAGGGATATCTTTTTCAATAAGCTGTTCTTGAAGAGTGATAGTATTGGTGGAGATGATAATAGGCTCGTTCTGCCCTTTTGCCCACAGTATCGCTGGAATGAGATATCCAAGGCTTTTGCCGGTGCCAGTGCCTGCTTCAATGAGGGTAATGCTGCTATCAGTAAAGGAGCGAGCGATATCGGAGGCCATCTCTTGCTGCTCTTTGCGCTCTTCATATCCTTTGAGATGAAGTCCGAGTGAAGTCGAAAAACAGCGCTCGACCGCCTCTTGATGAACAGTCATTGTAGTTGTCGTTGTTTGATCTATTCCTCTTCGAGCATGTCTAAGAAGGCTTTCAATTGCTTGGAACGCGTTGGATGACGCATCTTACGAAGAGCTTTTGCTTCTATCTGGCGAATACGCTCGCGCGTCACAGCAAATTCAAGGCCTACTTCCTCAAGGGTCTTTGGCTTCCCATCCAGAAGGCCAAAACGTCGGATCAGCACTTTGCGCTCGCGGTCTGTTAGCGTGTCTAAAACTTCATTCATCTTGTCTTTCAAGATGGAATAGCCCGTCGCCTCTGCAGGAGAGTCGACGCTTGTATCTTCGATAAAGTCGCCAAATTGGCTCTCACCACTATCGCCAACTTCTGCTTGCAAAGAGATAGGGTGCTGCGCAATTTTGTAGATCTCTCGGACTCGGTCTGGTGTGATGCCGACTTCTTCTGCAAGCTCTTCTGGAGTCGGCTCTCTGCCTGTCTCCATCATCAACTTTTTGGCGCCTCGCAGCACCTTGTTGATGGTTTCAATCATGTGGACAGGGATTCGAATCGTTCTTGCCTGATCCGCAATAGCTCTTGTAACTGCCTGACGGATCCACCAGGTGGCGTAGGTAGAAAATTTATAGCCGCGACGATATTCAAACTTTTCAACCGCTTTCATCAGGCCCATGTTTCCTTCCTGGATCAAATCCAAAAATGACAGACCGCGGTTTGTATATTTCTTCGCAATGGAGATGACGAGGCGGAGGTTGGATTCGACCATTTCGCGCTTAGCTTCCTGACTCTTGTCCATCCAGCGCTGGAGCATGCGGACATCTTTCTTGAAGTCGTCCAGATTACGGCCTGCGGCTAGCTCCAACTTTCTAAGACGTCTTTTTGCTGCAAGCAATTTTGCCATAGCAAACTTATTACGTTGGGCGCGAGGAGTGAGCTCTTGAATCTCTTTTTCCAGCTGTAAAAACCGGTCGTAGGCACGCATGATCACTTCGCCAAAATCTTCAATGACATTGTGGCGCAGATGCAGGCGCCTTAAGTAGGCTTGTGTACGAATTCTACATTTTTCGATTTCTTCAAAAAGACGATTCTTTTCGCTGTCTTTGGTGGATCTTTCGCTATCTACGAGTAATTTTTCAAAAGTCTGATCTTCTTTTTTTAAGAGAAGAGACATTCTCGGAAGGAGGAGGAGGAATTCTTGTCTGTTGGCGACCTCTTTTTCGCTAATCACCTTGTCAAAACGGTCTTTGCCCTGGATAAGATAGTTGGCGATAGAAATAGCTTCTTTCGCAGAGTAGCGAAAACGCATGATGATGCGTTCGATCTGAATTTGAGCTTTTTCAATTCTCTTGGAGATCTCGACTTCTTCCTCTCGGCTCAGTAGAGGAACAGAGCCCATTTCCTTAAGATACATGCGGACAGGGTCATCAGAGGCGCCTTCAACTCTTTTGGGAACGCCTTCAAGCTCTTTAGCCTCTTTTTTACGCTCTTTCTGCTTCTCGACTTCAATCTGGTTGAGAATTTGAATATCCAGACCACTGAGAAATATGAGGACCTGATCGATCTGTTCTGCAGAGTCAAACGACATTGGCAGAACTTCGTTGATTTCCTCATAGGTAAGATAGCCCTGATCTCGTGCTAACGCGACCAGTTCTTCAACTTTTTGCTGTTGTTGTGGCGTAAAAACTTCTTTAAAGTTTACCCTGCTCATGTATTCTCGTAAAAATTAAGTATCCTATTACTGTCTCTTAACAGGACACTTTATGTCAAGGTTTGAAAATAAGGTTTGAAAATGCAACTATACGCACGGGATGCTGAAGGAAATATGGTTCACTCCTCTCAAGCAACGCGCGGCCTCAACTATTGCTGTATGGAATGCGCAAGTCCTGTGCGCATCCGGTATATTGAGGGACGCAAGCCGCACTTCTTTCATCTCTCCTTGCATAAACAGTGCCGTCTGGCGGCAAAGAGCGCGTCGCATATCGCCATCCAATGTGCAATCCAGCGGGCAATTGGAAGTGGTAATTGCTTGATGGAGCTGCCTTTTAAAGAAATTGGGCGCATTGCCGATCTTGCCTGGGAGTCTGCAAAGATTGTGATTGAAGTGCAGTGCTCGCCTATTTCTGTTGAAGAAGTAAGGGGGCGCATCAGTGACTATGAGTCACTTGGCTGGCAGGTGGTATGGGTGTTGCTTGAAAAGACTTTTTTTTATTCAGGTCCTGTTACGAACTATCTGCAAGATCGCTGCCATTATTATGCAGAAGTTGATGCAAGCATCTGCAGGATTTATGATCGTGTCCCTGGCAGGCGATTTTTTGTCGACCTTGCCACTTTGCGGAGTCGCGAGGTGTTAGCTGGACCATTTCGCTATCCTAGGCTTGCCTGGCAGCTTAGCGCTGTGGGAGATGTTTTGTGGCAGCTTGAGCAAGGCGTCATTTCTGAGGATGAAATGAGGCAAGGGCCTACTCTCACAGCCAGTCTGTCGCTCGGGCAGCATCTACTCATTATTACAACGCGTCCTTTGTCATGGCTACGATCATTTTGGTATCTGATCATAGAGAGGTCTTGCTAGTAATCAAATAAAAAGTTAAAGGCAGAATTTTGGGAGAGTATATGAGTGTAGAATTTCGTCCGCCCTCATCCGATCAACAACCGATTAGTTCAGAGATGTTGCCAGAAGCCGATCTCACACAAGTAAATCTTAAACGATCTTTGGTCGCAGATAAAGTGATTGACGGACTGAAGCTAGCAGGGCTCTTTGCCAAATGTGCAACGCTCGGTCTTGTCTCCCTTGCGCTTGCACCAATTACAGTAACCGGGAGCCTCATTGCCCACAAAGCTGATTCCTTGAAGCTGAGAATGGCAGGCACTCCATCGCCATTTCACGGAATATAGGTTTGAGCCTGCTTCCGGGTGGATAGTAAATGAGGATAAGAGGAAAGAGCTGCTCAGAGAAATAGAAAAAAAGCTCAATTCGCAAAATCATAAGCCGTAAAATAAATAGTCCTAGCTGCTTTACAGAATTTTTCCCTTCTACTACAGTTCCGGCGTTGTTTTTTGTATACTTCCAACTTTAAGGCAATCTATGACTACGTACGTATCACCTGCTGCATCCATTTCACATCAAGAGTCTCTATCTCACGTCAATACCATACCTGTAATTGATATGCAGGACTGGTACGCCTCAGATCCCGTCCAAAGAAAGAAATTTGTCAACGAGCTTGACACAGCCTTTCACACTGTCGGCTTTGTCGCCGTTATAAATCCAAAGATCGATATGGACAAACTGGATCGTGCCTATGAACAGTCGCGATTGTTTTTTGCAAATGATGACAAATGGAAGCTGTACAAGCCGGAGCGTGGGGGGCAGAGAGGGTATGTGCCCGGGGAGACTGCGAAAGGTAGCAATGAAAAAGATCTAAAGGAATTTTTTCACTGGGGCAGGAAAAACAATATCTGGCCTGAAGCAGGAGGGCTTGAGTCTGCTATGTGCGATCTCCTGGCTGAACTAGAGGCGTATGAAAAGCCGTTTCTAGAAGCGATAGCTGAAGCTATGGGGCAGCCAGCAGACTTTCTCTGGAAGATGACCAAAGAGGGAGAAAGTCTTGCACGAGCTCTGCACTATTTTCCAGCAGAGAAAGGAAAAGAGGTAGGTAAAAAGCATACAGATATTGATATAATCGCAATCATTCCAAGAGCCACCTGTGAGGGGCTTCAGGTCCAGCTTCCAGGGAGTGAAGAGTGGATAGATGCTCGAGTGCCAGAAGGTGCCTTCATTATTAATGCCGGAGATATGCTCGAAGCAATGACCAATGGCTATTATATGAGTGCGGTACACCGTATCCTTTCTCCGGGAGAAGACAAACATCGCTATTCGATGGTGCATTTTGTCCATCCTCGCGATGAAGATCAAGTGGGACCGTTGCAGCAATACATTACTCTAGCAAGTGACAGGCAGCACCATCCTTTTGGCACACGTGAAGAGTATTTGTGGGAGCGCTTGATTGAACTTTTTGATGACCTTCCAAAGGAGAAGGTAGAGAAGTTTGTGGCAAGCGGGTTTATTGACAGGCGTATTGCCATTGGCAAGCCAAGCATGCCCTGCATCCAGAAGCTGCGAGCAATGGGGTATGACATCAAATTAGCTGCGGAACAGTCTCATCACTAACATTACGCCACGAAGGCTTGCTACGACGGCTCCTTCGTGGCGTACATGCCCGGATGTTCTTTCGTGCTTTCAGTGCTCGCTTTGGGTATAGTTTTGTAGATTTATACCTGTGAGTCACTTTGTGAATTACTTTCTTCCTGGATCTGTGAAGATAAGATTTTTTCATCCAGGCGAAAGAGGATGCGCAGTTCAAATTTGAGATTCGCAATCTCTTCTTCTTGCTGTTTGACAAGCGTGGATAGTTCCTGGATTTTCTGTGCCGATACCTGATCTGACAGCTCTTTTTCTCTTGCCATCTCGTGTAGTTGAGTCTTTAAGAGCGAGCGTTGCTTATCAAAAAAACTGCCCGCATTTGCCATCTCGTGAGAGAGGCGATCTACTTGCAGCTGTAGCTCAAGAAGGCGGTCTGTGTGCAGCAACTTATGTGTGGGGGCTGTACGAAGTGTTTTGCCTGCCTGTGCGAGCACCAGATGATGCAAATCAGGAGAGGTCACTTTCAGAAATGGAGAAGGCGCTGGTGCCGGCGGCTGGTTGATGGCGGAGAGTTGCCATTTCTTGAGCGAGAGGAAAAGGAGTAATGTGCAAAGGGCGACTGTGGCTAAACTTGTTGCAAAAACTTCGACATTTGCAAACCACGATGTCGTAAAAAAGAAGAGGCAGAACGGCAGAAAATAACAGGTAAAAAGGAGCACAGCGAGTCTTCGTCTCATGCACGAGAGCCTTGGTAGGATTAGCATCCAGCATGCAATAATAGGCTTCAAGAAATCAACTCTTTTCATAAAAGATTCATATCAGTATGCTTATCTCTTGAATTTTTGAGGAAAACATGGCCAACGACAAGAAAAAAGAAGAAACCAAGAAAGTCAAAAGACCAACTTGCCAGAAGCGTGAAGAGCAAAACGTCGAAAAGCGCATCCGCAATAAGGCATTTCGCTCACGTGTGCGTACGGCTGCCAAAGGCTTTTTGCAAAGCACGAAAAATAATGACAAGAAAAAGCAATTGGCTGCTATGTCAGAAGTCGCAAGTCTGGTAGATAAGGGCGTAAATAAAGGCGTTTTCACGAAGAATAAAGCCAGCCGCATTAAGGCTCGCATGGCGGCAAAAGTCGCTGCTAGCTAAAGCTGAGGTTGAGTGGTTCGATTGCCTTTTT
>CAYOTQ010000058.1:0-7528 GCA_964406915.1 uncultured bacterium | reverse complement strand
GTACGTGGCAGGTCCCATTCTCGTAGTATTGAAGAAGTTGTGCAAGAAGTAGAGCAGCTTGTTGCCAACGGGTATCAAGAGGTGGTCCTGACAGGTATCAACATTGGAGATTTTGATGGGGCAACTACTCCTCCAAAACGTCTTTCTGACTTGGTGCGTGCCGTTGATGCTGTCAAAGGTCTTGCGCGTCTTCGGATCTCTTCAATAGATCCTGATGAAGTAGATGATGATTTAGCAGACGCTATCTTGAATGGCAAGACTACCTGCCACAGCCTGCATCTTGTGCTGCAAGCAGGTTCCAACGTAATCTTAAAGCGCATGAACCGCAAGTACACACGCCAGGTCTTTTATGAGACGGCACGTCGCCTTATGGCCTCTGATCCAGATTTTACCTTCACCACGGACATCATTGTCGGGTTTCCGGGCGAGACGGATGCTGATTTTGAGGAGACAAAAGAGGTTGTGCGTCAGATAGAGTTTGCCAAAGTGCATATGTTTCCCTATAGCGATCGACCACGCACACGTGCAGCCCTCTATCCCAACAAAGTGCCTCATCCCATTCTCAATGCTCGACGTTCAGAACTTTTACGTCTTGCAGAAGAGGTAGGTTTTTCGTTGAGGCAAAAATTTGTAGGTCGGCAGATGAGCATTCTTACCGAAGGTCAGGAAGCCGATAATACTGATATTCTAGTAGGCCACACGGCCAACTTTTTGCCCGTCATGATTCCAAAAGAAGAGTGGCAGGCCAATCAGCTGCTGACAGTTGAGCTTGTTGCCAATACCCCCAAGGGTTTAACAGGACGAGTCATCAGATGAAGATTCCAGTGCCTGCAATCCGTTTTCAGCCATTTTCGCATGAACCAGGAGCTCATTGTCTTTTGCCTTGTTCCTGGCTTTCTTGCCAGCTATTTCCTGCGAAAATATCAATTACAAATCAAAGTGTTTCAAAACCAGTTGCGGAGTGCTTTCTTGAAGGGTGGGGGCCAACTACTCAATTTACCGTTATTCAAGATCTTGAGCGTGGACATATCCAGGCAAGCGGCTTTTGTTCGCATGGCTATTTTCGCTATCAGCTGCTTCCTGGCGAGGCTTCTGATACGTGCTTTTTGCGCTTTTTGAAAGTGCCTTCTTCTTGCACTCTTACAATTCAGACGAAAGAGGGGATGCGTACTTTTGTGGTGGCGGCGCCTGTTGACATTGCTATTTCCGGGGAGCCTTGTGCAAAGAAGCTTTCTTGTGATTACGAAAGACTTTTTTTAGGCTGTAGCAAAGCTCAGGACTGGACACTTGTACAGCGGCGCCAAGATATTCGTGAAATTCTCCCTTTTTGGCATCGGCTTGCCCAGATGCTGCCGCCGCTTGAAAAATGCTCGGTTGGAGCTCTTCTTCCTCTTGAAGAGGCAATCTCTCAAGGCAAAAACCAGTTGCTACCAGAGATTCTTCTTTCATTCTTTCTATCTTCATTTACTAGTCTGTTGCTCCCGCAGCTCTTAGAAGATACCTATTTGGGCTATGGACCTACGGCTAGGCTCCCTGGCAGCTCTTCATTGCACCTGCTGCAGGAGAGTTTGCCGTGGATCAGACAGCTGTTTTTTATAGAATTGCCGCAGCATCTGTATGTGCTGCCAGTACTGCCTCCTCATTTTCATTGTGGCATGCTCTCCGGTGTGGTGACCGCCAAAGGCCATCGCCTCACTTTTGAGTGGACAAAGCAGGCGATACGGCGCCTCTGGATTGAAGCTGCGGCATATGAAACGATAACAGTTATCTTTCAAAAGCATCTTCACAGATATCGGCTGCGCTCGGATGGACTTTGTCTCCAGGGGAAAAATTTTTCTGAAGTAGCCATACGAAAAGGAAGTACCTATCTCTTTGATCAATTTGAAAAATAAATGGTGATTATGCAACGGTTGTTAGTGTTTGTTTGTCTATTTCTATGCTCTTCTCTCGTAGCTCAAGTAGTAGAAGTGCAGAATTTTCGGCAATTAGCTTCATTTGTGAACAAAGACAGCTTTGTCTTAATTGATCTTGACGATACGGTATTTATACCTGCACAAACTCTCGGCAGTGATGTGTGGTATCGCTACCGATTTTCTCAATATGAGGCAAAGGGGCTAGATGCAAAAGAGGCAAAAGAGTGTGCTCTTGCGGATTGGGAATCGGTACGGCATGGGACAAAGATGCAGCTTGTGGAGCCAGACAGTGCCCAGGTAATCCATGAACTACAAAAACAGGGCATTGCTGTGATGGCCATTACTTCGCAAGGTCTTTCGTTGGCGACACGTAGCATTTTACAGCTCAAAGAATTGGGTGTGGATTTTTCCCTTACTTCTCCATTTAAAGAAGATATCTACCTGCTCAATGAAGGCCATGGAGTGCTCTACCGGCACGGAATATTTTTTGTCTCGGGAAAGCCAAAGGCGAGCTCTCTTGCTCTTCTTTTGCAGCAGACAGGCTATTGTCCTAAAGAGATTGTGCTGCTGGATGATAGAGAAGCCCATGTGCTTGCAATGGATACGTTTTGCATGCAGGCGCACATTCCATTCCAGGGTCTTCGCTACTCATTTTCTGATGCGAGAGTAGAAGCGTTTGATAAAGATCTTGCTGAAGAGCAGTGGTATCACTCTTCATTTGCCCATATCTTGTCAGATGATGAGGCACAGGAAAGATTAGCCAGGAAATAGATCTCCGGTCCTCTTCAGCACTCCCGAGAAGTTGTAGGAAACAGCGCTGCTGGAATAATCGTTATGATAAGGCCGGAGATAAGAAGTACATCGATAATCTCTTGCGGCGCCTGGTAGTGAAGAAGAATTTCTGCCGCGACAGCAACCATGGTGATGTTTGGACAGTAAAAAAGAAAGTACTTGCCGGGAAGAGCGTGAGGAGAGAACGTTCTGAAGAGATACCATCGAAGGGCAAATAAAATGCCTGTGAGACCCATTGATAGTGGCAGCGCCCAAGAAAATAGGGCATGCACAGGGATTTTTGAGCCAAGGCTCAGGAAAAAAATTGGAATGAGCACCCCTTTTGCAATGGGATTAAGTTGGTCTTCAAATTTCATGCCGTTGTGTGATGTGGCAGACATGAATAACCCTAAGAAAAAGGCCGTCTTGGCTGCTGACAGTCCGAGTTTCTGACCAACAATGGCCACCACAAACACTATCATCAACAAATAGTGGACGTTCCATTTATGCGAGGATTCTACAAGCCGGCTGAAGTGGTTATGGAGAAAACCAGAGCAGAAACGAAGCGCCAGAATGCACCCAATCAACCCCATAGAATGCCACACCACCTCATGGCTCCAGCCATGGGCATATACCACCTCTGATAAGGCCAAAATGATCAGGGCCATCACTTCGAGAATGACCATTTCAGTAATCATATTTGTTTCTATAGTCGGTGCAATTCCTACTGTCTGCCCCTTGATTAAGCCGTATGCCACACTCAGTGAACAGGCACTGATACCTGCTGCTGCAATCAGAATTGAATCACAGCGAATACCAGTGACCCATCCTACGAGCACTAATAAAAGAATCTGAACAAACACCCACGAAAGACAAAATCTGAGAGATTTGTGTAAGGTGCGTATGGAAGGAATTTCTATTTCTAAGCCAATAAGAAACAGGAGGATAATAAATCCAATCGTCCCCAATTCCTGCAACATGTAGGTCGTATCCAGTTGTATCAGCTGTCCAAAGAGACAGCCGACTACGATGTAGCCGCAATAGAGAAGGGCAGGGCGCCTTAAGGCTGCACATATGTCAGGCAGCGTGACAATTGTGATGATAATGAAGACGAGAGCTTCTATAGTGTCCATATTTTTCCTATGAAGGCAATGTAACGTACGGTTATTTGATTATCCACAGATAAAGAAGGTAGTATCTACCTCCCATCTAGAGCTCAATCCATGAAGTAGGATGTGTCTGAAGCGATAAGGAATAGAACAACACCTGCGAGAAGAAGTGTCACAATGCACTTGGTAAACTGCTGTGTGTCAAATACCATCATGGAGAAATTGAGGACGGCGTGAAAGAGAACAAGGGCAGGGATGCTGCGCTCTGTTTTGTAGTAGACCCAGTTCATCAAAAAGGCGACTACAAATACGCTCGCAAAAAAGTTAAGAACATACAGCCTGCTTTGATGCAGAAGTTGATGTTGATAAAATCCCTCCACAAAAAATCCTGGCAGATGCCAGATTGCCCAGAGAAAACCAAAAATCAGTGATGTGGTAAATAAATTGAAATTGGCCCTAAGACTATCGACGCCGTAACCTCGCCAACCAAGCTCTTCAATGAGCGGTGCGAGCAGCAGTGGAAGAAGGATTCCAAGACATGCCTTGCAGTTCATAGTAAATAGTGTTTTATTGAACAAAAACTGATCTGTTGAATAGCCAAAAAATAGCGATATTCCTGCTCCAAGACAGACGATGCAAGGCATAAGAAAAAGAATTATGAGCAGGTATTTTGGGCTGAATTTGAAAAGAAGCAACCTGCTCTGAAAGTCGTCGACGAGTGCTTGATTCTCGGAGCTATAGACCATCACAAGTGCAGTAATGCAGGGCGCGCACAAGCTGAGCAGTATGAGAAGGGCCTGCCACTTCTGGCCTACTTGTGCAGCAATAGGGCCTGCAGCCAAGGCAATGGAAATGGTGATGAGATAGAACCAAAAGGGGTGATACAGCATAAAACTTCATAAATGTCATTTTGCATTCATCATAACAAGTAGACCGACCGTCGGTCAATGGTAAAATTCATGAATAACAAATAACCTGAGTTCTGGGTTTTAAATAAGATCTATAACGAAGGGGATTGAAGATAGGGTTGTTCAAGCAGTTCGGATCCTAATGTGATATGAAAATCATGATTTTTTACTTTTGGAGCAAGTCCATAAGAACGTCTCAATCTTTCTAACCCAGGCACATCGGCAGCCAGCAGCCACAAACGGCTCTTGCCTTTGGCAGTTTTACGCTCGACATAGCGAAGCTCTTTGACTTCAAATGCAAACCATGTGCCAGCCTCTTGCAGCTCCCAGATCTCATTTCCAATCATCTCGTCTTCAAGCATCACGGTGATATGAGCGCCAATGCTTTTTGGCTTCGTATTTACAGGAATAAACGGCTGCGTGGTAGGCAGATGTTTCACTATTTTTTCGATAAATAGGTTATTGACCTTTAAATATACGTATCCATTATTTTTCAAGCAGAGCTGGCCCATTCCTTCTTCACTCGTTAGGAGAGAGAGAATGGTCTTGTCTTCGATTGGAACAAAATCACCGCTTGTGTATAGACCTTCTGTGTGACTGGTCGCCAGCACATGATGGGATATGGCGGTAATTTTTTCCCAATTTTCAGGAGCGGTTGGCATCTGTTTGGCAAGGCTTATATGAAAGTCGTAGCCTTTTAATTTTGCAGAGCAGTTGTAGCGTTGTCTGAGCTGTTCGAGCTCGGGTGAGTGCACAGCCATTACCCACAATTTCTTTAAACCATCGCGAGTGTGAAGAGTGAAATTTCTGATTTCTACCACCTGAAAGGAGAACTTTTCACCCAGCTCTTTTGGCGTGATCTGTTCATTTTCGTGAAAGACACTGATGTGTGCGCCGACAGAGTTTTTGGCCATCGGGGGCGTTCGGAGCTCGCCGCTATGGTTGAGTAGGGGCACGATGTTTTTGATAAACTCGTTGGAGACATCAAGGTAGACAAATCCATTGGTTTTTTGCTTGAGAATACCCTCTTGTGGTAGTTGCAAGGCGCACTCTATTGCTGTTGGCTGATGCGCGACTTGATAGTCAACGGCTTGAGCCAGGCGAGTGATGAATGAGAGGTGTAAAAGAGCTAATAAAAGATATTTCGTAAGATATTTGGATAGAGTGTTCACAATAACTCCTTTGTCGCTTGCTATCTACGTTCGTAGCGGACAATATATGCCTGGTATTCACATCTTGTAAATGGGGAATGATGATGAAACAAAGTCTTATTTTTCTTCTTACAGTTCTTGCAGTCTTCAACTATGCTGCATTGCATGCAGAGATCATCACCAACCCACCCAGAAGTGACGGTTTTGGTGCACAATTTCAAACAATTATTTATGCAGCGATCTATGCTGAACTAACGAACAACGAATTTCGCTACACCCCATTTATTTCCATGGAGCATAACTATGAGAATGATGAAGAATTTTTGAGTCAAAAAGAGGATCTTATCAGATTTATAGGCAACTTTCCGATCAACAACGATCCACGCATCCAAGCAAAAGTCAAGCCGAGAAACTTGATCCGTTTCTTTGAAAGCAATATAGAAAAATGCGTCAATAGCCGGACATTAAAAAAGATCAAAGCAATTTTCAGGGAAAACAAGAAGAGAACAGATTACTATTTTGATGGTGGTTTTCACATAGCTGTTCATATCAGGCGGGTCAATGTCCATGATATCGAAGACCGAGGACAGGCCATTACGGATCAAGACTATCTCAAGATTATCAACAGCTTACGAGAGAAATATGCCGGCAAGCAGCCTTTCTTCCATCTTTTTTCTCAAGAGCGATTGCGAGATTTTAAAAAAATATTCAACGAAAAGGCCGCTCTCTCATAACAGTGAGCCAAGAGTTTCATTTAAACGAACCTGTTGAAGACGCCTTTACGCAGATGGTATTTGCTGATGTGTTAGTAACGTCCGCAAGCTCTTTTAGCTATACTGCCGGCATTCTATCAGAGGGTACTGTATACTACATCCCATTCTGGCATCCCCCTCTTCCCGGGTGGACCCCTGTGCGTTACTTATGAAAGTGTTTTTGCATATTAGACCTCTTTCGAAACCAGGCACAGGCGCAGGCACTGGCAGAGGCACGGGCACAGGAATCTGGTTTCGAAAGAGGTCTAATAGATCTATCTATTCTGCGGTATAACCTTCTTTTCCGGTAAGACTAGATTCCATAAGACTCTTGAAATCCTGTTCCGTATGCACACTATCGAAAGGAAAATCAAGGATATTAAAACAGGTATGGAACGCGATGCCGGGTAGAGAGGTATTACCAATAACCAACCCCCTTTTCCCTAGAGAGTTTGAGCCCGTAAGTAGATGTAAAAATTTCTTGAGTGTTTTTTCATCACAATTTTTAATCCAATTCTTTATCCATTCCTGCTTTTCATCAGGTACTTTTCGAAAATACAAGTGGTCAAGGATGTTTGCAACGCTAACAGTGCCTTGTAGAGCGGTTTCAAGTTCATTGGCACCCATACTTTGAACACTCTTCCAGTCATTTGGAGATTGCAATTCAGCATTTCGCATTCCACGGGCCATTGCATGGAGACATGAGAGTTGTGGAGCAATAAAATCTCTCATACAAGATACTCTTAATGCCTTTTGGATACTATCACCATGTTTTTTGAGTGCTGCTATGTCAATAATCCCTTGTAACTCTGCAGGAAGCTTATCTTCAACAAGTTCATAGGCTGTTTCAATTATCCTATCAGAAGTGTTTTCATTCCACGTTGTAAGGTATTTTCTCATCGATTCAAGAGGTTTTATTGCATT
>CAYOTQ010000057.1:0-7585 GCA_964406915.1 uncultured bacterium | reverse complement strand
ATCGCCTCAAAGCAGTATACGAAAAAAGAAGAAGTTGAGGCAACGTGTCATGATCATCTGTGGAAAAAGGAACGTAGAGCTGAACGTCTGTACATAGACGCTTGCGCAGAGACGATTCCGGAAGCTTTTTTAAAAGCATGTGACAAGAGCCTTTTTCGAGCTGCCTGTGCTGATTCTCGAGTGGGCGTTTTGAGTTATTACAAAGTAAAGAGAACTGTTCTTATCCTTTCAGAAAAGATCGCTCAATTGGCAGGTGAGCATGTAGGCATTTTGCTGCCTGCCTCCTGCAGTGCCTACATTGTTATCCTTGCCTGCCAGATGGCAGGCAAAGTGCCTGTGATGATTAACTGGACAGTAGGTGGCAAGCACTTAGAGAGTGTTGTTGAAGCCTCCGGCATTAGTGCTGTGATCAGTTCATGGACTTTTTTAGACAAACTCGAAAATGTCGATTTGAGTGCGATAGACACCCAGCTTGTGATGCTCGAAGAGATGAGAGTGCATATCGGCGTTTGGGACAAATTGCGAGGAGCTTTCAAAGCGTGGCTGCCTCGTTCATTCTTTGATCTTTCAAAGATCAAGCCCGACAGTCTTGCCGTCATTTTATTTACAAGCGGGACTGAAGGGATGCCAAAAGGAGTGCCTCTGTCTCATGCAAATATCCTTTCAAATCAACGTGCAGCACTTGATGAAGTGGCCTTTTTTCATACAGATGCTCTCCTTGCCATGCTGCCGCCTTTTCACTCCTTTGGCTTTTCTATCACAGGGCTTCTTCCGTTGCTTGCGGGATTGAGGGTAGTCTACTATCCGAATCCTACTGATTCCAAGCGCCTTGCAAAAGGAATTGAGCAGTGGCACGTCACTGCTCTCTGCAGCGCGCCTACATTTTTAAAAAATATAATAGCTCTTACAGAACAAAAGATGCTTGCATCTGTGCGTTTGATTATTTCCGGAGCTGAAAAAGCACCAGAGGCACTCTTCATAGCAGTAGAAAAGAGCTGTCCTGCAGCGTTGTTTTGTGAAGGGTATGGCATTACAGAATGTGGGCCAGTACTTACTGTCAACAGCCTTGGGAAAAAAGCACTCGGTGTTGGTAAACCTCTGGCAAATGTAGAGCTGCTGATCGTAGATCCTGAAAATAGGCATGCCATTCGGCCGGTGGGCCAAACAGGGATGGTGCTCGCTCGCGGGCCAAATGTTTTTGCCGGCTATCTGCACAACATACGCGATCCATTTGTCACTGTTGATGAAAAGCAGTGGTATGAGACAGGAGATCTTGGACATCTTACTCCTGAGGGCAATTTAGTGCTCTCAGGGCGTCTCAAACGATTTGTAAAGATTGGAGGCGAGATGATTAGTTTAGCAGCGATCGAAGAGGCACTCAGTGGACAGATAGGAGAAGGACTATTTGTTATTATGCCTCATGAAGAGACTGCTGGCAAAACAGCCCTTGTGCTCTTTTCTACTCATTCTCTAGAAGTTATGCAAGTAAACCAGATGCTCAGAAAGGGCGGCTTTAGTAATATTGTTAAAGTTGATCGCATAATCCATCTCGAGACCATTCCACAGACAGCGACAGGAAAAGTATCCTATCGCCAGCTTGAGAAAATGCTATGTTGAGAAAATGCTATAAGGTGCCTTCATGATATCTATCCCTCTGTATCTCTTTGATACACACACACGCTCGCTTCAGCACGTCACCCCGCAGGACGGTAAAACTGTTCGTCTCTACACTTGCGGTCCTACGGTCTACGATTTTGCCCATATTGGCAATTTTCGCACCTTTATGTTTGAAGATATTTTGCGTCGCACCATTCGCTTTCTTGGGATGCAAGTCTTGCAGGTGATGAACCTGACCGATGTCGATGACAAGACCATACGAGGTGCATTGGCAAAAGGCATTTCTCTTGATGCGTACACCCAGCAGTACAAACAGGCTTTTTTTGAAGATCTTGGCATCCTCGGTATTGAGCGGGCCGAGCACTATCCGGAGGCTACCAAATACATTGCAGAGATGATCGAGATGTGTCAGGAGCTCATTGCTAAAAAAGTAGCTTATATTGGCAGTGACAAGAGTGTGTATTTTGCCATAGACAAATTTCCGGAATATGGCAAGCTTTCGCATTTGAAGTTAGATGAGCTCAAGCAGGGGGCAAGCGAGAGAAGCAATCAGGATGAGTATGGCAAAGAAAGCGCCTCTGATTTTGTGCTCTGGAAAGCCCATGATCCGAGTCGTGATGGAGAGATCTATTGGGATAGTCCCTTTGGGCCGGGGCGTCCAGGCTGGCATATTGAATGCTCGGTCATGGCCCACGAGCTACTTGGCACCACGATCGATATCCATGCAGGAGGTGTCGATCTCATCTTTCCTCATCACGAAAATGAAATTGCACAATCTGAAAGCTGCAGCGGCCGCTGTTTTGCAAAGATCTGGGTCCATTCAGAGCATCTTCTTGTAGATGGCAAGAAGATGTCAAAAAGTCTTGGCAATTTCTACACCCTTAGAGATTTACTTCAGAAAGGATATAGTGGCAAAGTGATTCGTCTGCTTCTTTTGCAGACCCACTATCGCACGCAATTAAATTTTACCTTCCAGGGTCTAGAGGCAGCTAAAGCGGCGTGCCAGCGAATCTACGATTTTATCACCCGTCTTGAGGCCTATCAGAGTACTTCTGAAAAAGAGTATGGGGCACACATGGCATTGGAAGCGTTTGCCAAAGCGCTCGCTAATGATTTGAATGTATCAGAAGCTCTGAGCGTTCTCTTCGATATGATTCGTCATGTCAACGGCTTGTGTGATGCTGATCAAATCAGCACACGCTCTGCTAAGGCTGTTTTGGATGTGATCAGACAGATGGATAGCGTCCTTGGCATTTGCAGCGCTGATCACGAGGCAATACCGGAGGAGATTCAAAAGCTGTCGCGAGAGCGTCTTCAGGCACGAGCGGAGAGAAATTGGAAGCGCTCTGATGAACTGCGTGCACAAATTTTAGAGAGGGGTTACACTATTGAAGATACCGCAACAGGTGTCCGAATAAAAAGGAATAGTGTATGACAACTTTACTTGCAGCATCTCTACTCGCCTATGTAACTGTCCCTCATATTGACATGCGTGAAAAGCCTGAGTCAAATGCAACGATATGCTCTGATGCTATCTATTCAGAAAAGATAGAAGTGCTAGAAGAACAAGACAGCTGGGTCAGAATCAAGACTACAGTCGATGGTTATGAAGGATGGATTCCAAAAGAATATCACTGCGAAGGCGGTGTGAAAAGGGTGTATTGCCAAAGACAAGACGAATTTTTGGCAGATCCACAGGCTATAGAAGCTCGTGTCAATCGCTTGAGAGCGCATCTGTATGGTGTGAAAGATACTGAGCAAGGCCCAATTCTAGAGTTGCCATTTGAAAGCAGGCTACAGGTCCTGGATCAGACTGACGCTCGGTGGCTAAAAGTGCGTCTAGTGGATGACAGAGAGGCCTATATTCAACGAGGAGATGTAAGCATACGTTCATCAGCGCAATCACTCTCTCTTGATGAAGTCTGCACATTAGCGCTGCAATTTCAAAATCTGCCATATAGGTGGGGCGGGAGATCCTCTGTGGGAGGATATGACTGCTCGGGCTTTGTCCAAATGCTGCATCGCCAGATGAATATTTTCATTCCTCGAGATTCAAAAGATCAAATGAAGTGGGATGGATTTATATCTGTAGCTGTAGATATAAACGAGCTAAAAAAAGGCGATTTGATCTTTTTTGGCCTTGCGGAAGACAAAATTCGTCATGTGGGTCTCTATCTTGGCGATGGCTCTTTTATTCATTCAACTGTCCAGGAAAATAAGCCCTATATCCATGTCAGCAAACTCTCTGATCCTGATTGGAATGGACAGGGACGGTTTGTCTATTCTACTGCAAGAAGATTAAAGTAAACATTTGTTGAATCATTTTGCCAGCTTCATTATGGTCTGGTTAAAACCCAAGTGACCGCCATCCGCCGCAAGAGGGGGTGAGCGAGATGCCAAAGATGTGAATTCTTTGTGACAAGCCAAGGATTTATCCTTGGCGCGGAGCAAAAATTCACAGATTTGGACATCGCAGCCAGCCCTTCTCGGCAGATGGTGGTCACTTGGGTTTTAGAGCGGCTCTTTGTCTACTTTTGAGACCTTCTGTTCTGCTTTGCGCATGCTCACTTCGATTTTTTTGATTGCATTCATGAGCTCGACTTGATGATGGCCTAGTGCCTGCAAAAGTGTAGAGGAATGCTCAAGTGCTTGAATGAGCTTAAACAGGCTCGTCTTGAGCTTGGCATCAAGCGGTGCTATTTGAGTGCTTTGATTGATCTCACGAGCGAGTTGGTTTGAGCCTTTTTGCAAAAGAGAAATCACCGATACAATTTCTTCTTCATTGACATTTCCAATGTCATCTTCTATTTTGCTCTTCAGGAGCTGAAGTTGATTGCAGGTGTTTTGCACCACAGACGAAATATTGGCACAGGCCACTCTCATATGAACCTCGGGTTTATTTATACCCCAATTACCATAAGCAACAATTCGAATCAAATTATTTTTTGAAATCCAAAGGAGAGACTATGACAGAATTCCACACCAAAAAGTGCCTCGCCTGCCAAATGGGCACGCCTCCCCTAACCGCATCTCAAACCAAGGAATTTTTGACCAAATTGCAGCCGGGTTGGCATGTCCAAGACAACCACCATCTTGAAAAGGAATTTCATTTCCCCAATTTCAAAGAAGCGCTGAACTACACAGTCCAAATAGGCACTCTTGCGGAGCAAGAAGGCCATCACCCTGATATTTATCTCAGTTGGGGCAAAGTACGGGTCTCTATCTGGACACATAAAATAAATGGACTGTCAGAAAACGACTTTATTCTGGCTGCCAAAATTGACAGGCTCTGACCAGTACATTGCAACCTCACCTGAGCAAAAATAATCCCAAAAATCGATAAAATCTTAATTCGAAGACTGTCTCTTATGCGGTGACAATATTCAGCAGTTTGTTTGGCACAAAGATCACTTTATTCCACTCTTTGCCATCTAGAAACTTCTGCACATTCGGATGATCTTTTGCAAGCTGCACAATCACCTCTTCGGTCTGATCTTTCGGAAGATCAATCCGGCCCCGCAATTTCCCATTGACCTGAACCACATAGGTAACAACTGCATCTTGAAGAAAACGACTGTCGGCTTGTGGAAATGGCTCGTAGGCAAGTTGACCTGTACAGCCAAGCATCTGCCACATCTCTTCAGCAATATGGGGAGCGAAAGGAGACAAAAGCTGTGCAAAAACCCGAAGCGCCCAGATAGAATAACGCTCAAATCGTGAAAATTCGTTCACAAATTCCATCATCTTGGCAATAGAGGTATTGAACATCAAATTGCCAATATCGGCATCTACTTTGGCAATTAGACGATGGGTTAGGCGGGCAGTTGCCTCATCAATTTCATCTGTATGCTTTTCGGTGGCAGCTACAAAATCAAAGGCACGAGATAAAAATCTGCGGCATGCGGCAACTGCGTCTGTATTCCATACTTTTTCTTTTTCTAGCGGTCCCATAAACATCTCATAAAGACGCAGGGAATCGGCCCCATAGGTCTCTATAATCTCATCTGGAGAGATACCGTTGAGTTTTGATTTGGACATCTTTTCTATCTGACTCTGGAGCTCTGCATGGGTAAGGCTATCAAAATACCTGTCATTCTTCTCTATCACTTGTTCAGGTGGAATATAATTGTTGCCGGCATCTCGATAGGAGCGCGCCACAATCAAGCCCTGATTGCGTAGCATCGAAAAAGGCTCTTTTGTTGTCACGCAGCCACAATCATAGAGCACCTTATGCCAAAATCTTGAATAGAGAAGGTGCAGCACGGCATGTTCTACTCCTCCAATATAAAGATCTACCGGCATCCAGTAACTTTCTGCCTCTTTTGACCAGGCAGCTTCTGTATTGCTAGGATCGCAAAACCGTAGATAGTACCAGCAGGAACCTGCCCACTGAGGCATGGTATTGGTCTCTCTCCTGGCTGTCTTGCCGGTTTTTGGATCAGTAATATGTACCCATTCTGGAACCTTGCTCAACGGGCTTTGTCCATCTCCTGCCGGCTTATAATCTTGCAGCTCAGGCGGGCAGAGAGGCAACTCATCAATGCCGAGCGAACGGCAAGAGCCATCTTCGAAATGTAAAATGGGAATAGGCTCTGCCCAGTAGCGTTGCCTTGAAAAGAGCCAGTCTCGCAATTTATAGTGAACAGCTGCCTTGCCACACCCTTTTTGTTCAAGAAATGCAAGTATGCGCTGTCTGGCCTGCTGGCAAGACAACCCATCTAATGAAATCTCCGAGCCTGTACTTGCACAGACAGTTCCATCGCCTTCCCAGCATTTTTCTGCCAAGCGAATGCGTCCTTGGGCCTGTTCAAAAGGCTCATTATCCCCAGACTCTTCATAAGCCTTCTTGGAGGGATCCACCACACCTACGATTGGCAGTTTATATTTTTTAGCAAATTCAAAATCGCGCTCGCAGTTGCCAGGAACACCCATGACAGCCCCCGATCCGTAACTTGCCAGCACATAATCTGCAATCCAAACAGGTACAAGTTCCCCGGTCACGGGATGTTTCGCAAAGCTTCCTGTAAAGACGCCTGTCTTTTCTCTATTTACATCTGTACGTTCGATCTCACTTTCTGCAGCTACTTTTTCTTTATAGGCATGTATCTCTTTTTTCTGGGCGGCTGTTGTGAGACGATCGACCAGTGGGTGCTCAGGAGCAAGAACCAGAAACGTCACACCAAATAGCGTATCATGGCGAGTCGTGAAGACCGTGATAGAAGAGTCTATAGAAGGCAAAGCGAACGTTATCAGAGCCCCTTCACTTTTGCCAATCCAGTTATATTGAGCTGTTTTAATGTAGGCCGGCCAGTCGACGTGTTCAAGGTCTGCCAGCAGTTGTTCAGCATAGGCAGTGATCTTCAGAACCCACTGACGAAGTGCTTTTTTGATGACCTGGTGGCCTCCATCTTTTGCTCTTCCGTTATCAACTTCTTCATTGGCAAGGACAGTACCGAGCGCAGGACAGTAGTTGACGGTAGCTTCTGCTTCATACGCAAGCCCCTTTTCATATAGTTTTGTAAAAATCCACTGCGTCCATTTATAGTAGGAAGGATCACTCGTCGCTATTTCTCGAGACCAGTCATAACTAAATCCAAGAGCTTTGAGCTGTTTGCGAAAGGTATCGATATTTGCCTTTGTCGAAATTGCAGGATGGGTGCCAGTGCGCACTGCATACTGCTCTGCAGGAAGCCCAAAGCTGTCCCAACCCATGGGATGCAGCACATTAAAGCCCTTCATCCGCTTCCATCGTGCTACGATATCAGTCGCGGTATACCCAACTACGTGCCCAACATGCAACCCAGATCCTGATGGGTAAGGAAACATATCCAACACATAGTATTTTGGCTTAGAGGTGTCGACAGACGCTCTAAAAATCTCTCTCTCTTCCCAATATTTTTGCCACTTCTGCTCAATTTCTTTGTGACTGTATTTACGCATATGATGTAAACCTTAAATTAAGAAAAAA
>CAYOTQ010000056.1:0-7698 GCA_964406915.1 uncultured bacterium | reverse complement strand
TACAAAAAAAGAAAGCTACCAACCACTAGCGACCATCTTCATCTATTGCCTCTTGCTTGCGATATGCCAGGCCTACACGCAAAATGATATCTTTATGTACAGCTTTATGGGATATTTTTTTGTGCTGCTCTCAATGTTTAAATTTTTTGATCTCCAAGGATTTGTAGAGGGTTTTTCTACCTATGACCTGATTACAAAAAAATTCAGAGCCTATGGCTATCTCTATCCCTGTATTGAACTTGTTTTGGGTATGAGCTATCTGGCTGGATTTGCGCTCAAGAGTGTAAATAGTGTGACGATAGTTGTGATGCTCGCCGGCGGCATTGGAGTCTTGAAGAGTGTGGCAGTTGGTCAAAAAGTGCACTGTGCTTGTCTGGGAACCGTCCTAAAAGTGCCTCTTGGAACTATCAGTATCATTGAAAATATAGGCATGGCCTGTATGGCTGCTTATATGCTTTTTTCATGAAGCTTACATCCCTCTTGTTCTACGCAACAGCAGCCAGAGCAGGCCTGCTATCAGAAGAGCTCCGGCAGCGATCACCCATGTATACCGCATTAAAGCGTGGCTAAAGGTTTCTTGCACATCATTGGCGGCAAAGAGGGTTACTTTTTGCGTCAGCTGATTGTCTGCATGAAATAAAAGCTCTCCCACAGGCTCTCCTTTGTAGACAGGAAGAGAAAGTTGGTGCCATACAAGCTGGCAGCGAACCTCTGGTTTTTCAGAAGGGTAGAAGGTGTGCGTAATAGGCTCTTGGGTAGCAGTGAGCAGAGGCGTGGTCCCTCCGTTGATGTCTTGTGAAAATGGCTGCGGGCCTGCTGCAAGGTAAGTATGAGAGATTTTTGTTTCTTCAAAGGCAGCATGAAACAGCTTGGTTGTATCTTGAAAACGTCCATCGCGGCTTTTGGCTTGCAACACTACTGCAATAAGAGAGCGGCCATTTTTTTCGGCGTGTGCAGCAAGGCAATGGCCAGCACGTCGATGATAGCCTGTTTTAATGCCTGTTGCATGTGGAAAATAGTGGCCTGAGCCTTTTAGCAAAAGACGATTGGTCGTTCGTAGCTGTACCGATGCTTGTTTATTTGTCTTTGGCCGCGTATAGACAGGTTTACTCACAATCTGTCTAAAAAGAGGATCTTTCATTGCTTCTTGAGACAGCTTTGCAAGATCAAGAGCTGTTGATACATGCTCAGGATGGTGCAGGCCATGCGGATTCATAAAGTGGGTGTGATGCAGGCCAAGCGATTTGACATAGCGATTGACATCATCTACGCACTTCTGGATAGAGCCGTTTCCCATCACTTCTGCCAGCACATTCGAGGCGTCATCGCCAGAGACTATCATTGAGCCTTCGAGTAGTTCATAAAAGGTCATCTCTTCACCAACTTTTAGGCCCATATGGCTTGAATCTGTTTCAAGAATATGGGAGGGATGAAAAGAGTAGTTATTCTTGCTTTTATGAGCCTCAGAAAGGCTTTTTACGGAGTTGTGAGAGGCTATAAGACGTCTGTCAAAAACAGGTTGATAGAATTTGATAGCATAAAGGGCAAAAGCTACTTTTGTGCAGCTGCCTGGATAGAGAGGCTTAGAGGCATTTTTTTCGTAGAGTATTTTTCCTGTTTCTGCATTGATCAGCACAGCGCTCGTGCAGTCCAGATCGACCTGTATGCCTCCAAAAAGCGCGCTAGAAAGGGTAAAAAAGAGGGCTGCCAAACCTGTAAACTTCATCATTCTTGCCTCCAAGGATCAGGTATTGTACTGCAAGGCGAGATATAACCTCTAGAGGTGTTGATTACAAACCTAAATTTTCACCTGGTGATAGTAAACAGGGTTCATTAAATTAATCGGTCCGCTGCTTGATCTGCTCGAGTTCTGAGACAAAGTCAGCCAAAGAGATACGGCCTTGGGGATTGGGATCTAAAAGTCGATGGATGGCCAAGTCAAGGCACTCTTCTTTGGCAAGTCCTTGGCTATCTTTTTTTTGCTGCAAGCGGTTGATGACAACAGCAATATGCTGCTGCATTTTTAGCGCCTGTGCTTTTGCGGCAGAAGAAGGTATTGGAGGATTGTCGACGCCGCGTACGGCAGCAGTGATGTATTCTTGCCAGGGGATGTGCTTGCCTTGTACAAGGTGATAGGCGATTGCCCCAAAAGCATATATATCCTGAGTAAATGAGGGGGCGAGATCTTGTATTTTGAGCATTTCGGGAGCAGAAAATTCAGGGGTGCCATAAGTGCCTTTGTAGACTGAAGGCGAGGGCATATGGCTCGGCTCAAATGACAGTCCAAAGTCGCATATCTCGCATTTTTCTTTCTTCCAGAGTACATTCAATATCTTCATGTCATTATGCATAACTCCTTTGCTATGAATGTATTGTAGATTTTTTGCTACCGATATGAGAATGTTGATTTTTTCATCCTGGGTCAGGAAAGGCTTTTGTTTCATGCGCACGCCAAGATCGCTGTCAAAGGCTTCTTTAATCATTGATATCTTATCGATCAAAACGCCATTCACTAACTTTTTATAGCTGCAGGCACCGCGCAGGCTGCCAAACATTTGTTCATACTTCAACTCTCTTTCTGATATGGGCACGTTCGTATCTTTATTTACCTTTTGAACGGCATGAAGTGTGCCCTTTGGGCTCATTTCTATCACTGAATAGACTTTTGCACATCCCCCAGCTGCTCGGATGGGACCGCATCCCTCTTTTCCTTTTAGTAAAATGGTAATTTTCCTGTTTGCAGGGTCTACAGTGAGGGAGTAAGTGGACCCTATTTCTGTCTTTTTGACATATCCGGTGATATTTTTTTGGAGCATTGTGTCTGCAATAATGCTGATTTGCAAGATCTTGATCGGATCCAATTTGTGTATAGCTTGGCGGCCCATTTGCTCCAAGGCTTCTATATGCGACAGGATGCGCTTTGAAAAATCAAGTAAATAGGGATCAGTGCCTGAGTGTTCTAAAGAACTGATGAGATTTCTGATTGGCTCTTTTGGATCGCTTTCAGTGAGTAAAATGAGGTCTAGCAAATAAGGTAACCACTTCAGATCTCTGTCATATCCTAATTTTTCTAACGCTTTTTTGGCGGCCGTTCGATAATCCTCTATGTGTGCGTTCAAGACTGCCAAACTATCTGGTTTATCCATCAATTCAGTAAGCAGCGAACGGCACGCCCGCAGACGAGTTGACTCTGGCATATCCTGGATCCTTGTCAGAATCTTTGAAGCAAGCGTGGCTATATTCTCTTGAGAGGTGATTGCTTTCTGTAAGATTGTCTGCAACTGTTGCCAATTTGCATGAAGCAGAGAGGATCCTATGACCTCTTCATAAATTGTATTCATCACGGTCCTATGTTGTTGTGCTGGGGGGCCTGAGATCTACTGTTTGATCTGCTCCAGTTCTGTGAGAAAGTCAGACAAAGAGATACGGCTTTTGGGGTTGGGATCCAAGAGACGATGGATGGCTAGGTCAAGGCCCTCTTCTTTGTTGAGTCCTTGCACATCTTTTTTGCGCTTCAAGCGCTTGATCACCACACCAATATGCTGTTGCATTTCTAGTGCTTGTGTTTTTGCCTTAGAAGAAGGTCTTCGAGGGCTGCCGACGCCCAGCACAGCAGCCGTGATGTATTCTTGCCAGGGAATGTTCTTGTCTTTTACAAGGTGGTAGGCCATTGTCCCAAAAGCATAAATATCTTGATTAAAAGAGGGGGCGAGATCTCGGTTTTTGAGCATTTCTGGAGCGGAAAATTCAGGAGTGCCATAGGTGCCTTTATAGACCGATGGAGAGGGCATGTGACTTGGCTCGAAAGAAAGTCCAAAGTCGCTTATCTCGCATTTGTCTTTTTTCCACAACACATTCAGTATCTTGATGTCATTATGCATAACTCCTTGATTATGAATATTTTGTAAGTTCTTTGCTACTGACGCAAGGATATTGATTTTTTCATCTAAGGTAAGGCGGGGCTCTTGTTTCATGCGTGCAAGCAGATCGCAGTCAAAGGCTTCTTTAATCATCGATGTCTTATCGATCAAATCGCCATTAACTAACTTTTTATAGCTACATGTACTACGCAAGCTGCCAAACATTCTTTCATACTTTAATTCTCTTTCAGATATGGGCTCCTTATTATCCTTATTGACCTTTTGAACGGCATGTAGTGCGCCCTCTGGGCCCATTTCTATGACGGAATACACTTTGGCGCATCCTCCGGTTGTTCTGATGGGGCCTTGTCCCTCTTTTCCTTTTAGTAAGATAGTAATTTTGCGCGCTGCAGGCTCTATAGTGAGGGAGTAGGGAGATCCTACTTCTGTCTTTTTGATATACCCGATTTTATTTTTTTGGAGCATTGTGTCAGCAATGATACTGATTTGTAATATCTTGATTAGGTTCAACTTGTGTATACCTTGGCGGCCCATCTGTTCCAGAGCTTCTATATGCGACAAGATACGTTTTGCAAAATCAAGAAAATAGGGATCAGTGCCAGAGTATTCTAAAGAACTGATGACATGTTTAATCGGCTGTTTTGGATCGCTTTCAGTGATTGAAATCCGGTCTAGAAAATGTGGCAAATAGTTCAGATCCCGAACATATCCTAGTGTTTCGAGTGTTGTTTTGACTCCAGTGCGATGATGCTCTAGGTGTGCATCAACGACTGCCAAACTATCTGGTTTATCTATCAATTCTGTAAGCAGTGAACGACACGCTCGAAGACGAAGTGTTGTCTCTGGTATATGTTGGATTTTTTTCAGAATTGTTGAAGCAAGATTGCCTATATTCTCCTGAGAGGTGATTGCTGCTTGAAGGGCAGTCTTCAACTGTTGCCAATTTGCACGAAGCAGGGATGATCCTATTGCCTCTTCATGAATTTTATTCATCAAGGTCCTAGGCTGCTGTGCCGCTGGAAGTCTCCAAATATCTAAAAAACTTCGAGAGTCTATCTGCAAAATGAATACTTGTCCATTGTTCCTCATGCCCACATAAAGAGCGGAGGGGTTGGTAGGATGCACACTAGCGAGAAACTGGTTCCCCTTTTCGACAAAGGCTGGGCTCATCAATGTGTCCTGCATTTGCTGATATGTCTGGCACACTCTATTTTCATCGCGGAGTTGATCAACGGCTCGTCCATAGAGCTTTCCAACTACAAAATCAACGACTTCTGCAGGAGGCAATTCATACAGTTTGAGAAACTCGCGGGGCGATACCTCTATGCTCAAGGTGTCGTCTTGCTGGATGATAGCGATGCAAATAGGGCTGTCATCATCTGCTCCAACGCGAACAAAATATTCTTGTCTATGGTTTGCAAATTTCGGTTTTTGCAGGAGCGACTTAAGCTCCGCATCGCTCTTATATATTCTCTGTTCTTCTTGCATTTTGCAAATGGCTGTTTGTATGCATGCTTTTTCTATGTAGTCGAATATTTTTTCAGGGGAGTTCTCATGAGCAAGAAATACTTGTGCGAAGTCTCTTTTCATAATTGTTGCAAAATGGGGGCCGCTATCTAACATGACGGCGGTGAGAAAAAGATCTGGATCGTCGGTTTCAGATATGAGGAATGATCCTGGTAAAGAGGGATCAATAATCATGGCAATATCTTCATCCGGGTATACCCATTTCCCTTCCGCTTGAAGTTTTTGACAGATATAGGTCTCGTCATTTCTTTTTTTGTCAGCAAGCCACTCCTTTTCTTCGTGTCGTTGTCCATACGAAAAGTTTGCTGGAAATGAAGGAAAATTAGTCATAGATATCCATATTTGTATTTTATATTTATTTAATATGCTATTAAAGATAATGCATTTTTTGATTGAAATCTAGATGTTAATTTATATAGTTATAACAAAGAGTGAACAATATTTTTTGTTTCTGCTTCTATCTTGACTAGCATTTCAAATACATGAAAACAATTACCAGTAGTGATGAGGCTGTCTTCGTCCGATACATAGAATACTGTTGCTATTTTTGGCTCTGCATGGGTAGGTTGTGCTGTTGGATGTAGACATAACGAGCAATGATGCGAAAAAAAATCCAAGCATTTTAAAGGAAAAATAAAGATGAAAGCAATGACTATAAGAAATCCGGGGCCTGTGGATGTTTTTGAGCTTAGCGAAGTTGATGTTCCTGAGATGAGGCCTGGACATATCCGCGTAGCTGTCAAAGCAACAAGTGTCAACCCAATAGACACTAAGATACGCGCTAGGCAATTGCCATTTTCCCCGCCATATCCCGCTGTCTTGCATGTAGATTTTGCGGGTGTGGTAGCTGAAGTAGGCCCTGATGTCGCCGGTTTTAAAGTAGGAGATGCGGTCTATGGAGTAGGTGGAGGTGTTAAAGGACTTCTTGGAGGGGCGCTTGCGGAGTCTTTGTTGGTCGATGCGCAACTTGTCTCTCTGATGCCTAAGAATCTTTCTTTCGTAGAGGCAGCAACTTTACCCCTTGTCTCCATTACTGCCTGGGAAGCATTGCTTGATAAGATGAAGCTCTCTTCAGGGGATTCTCTTCTTGTACACGGTGGTTTGGGGGGAGTTGGGCATATAGCGGCTCAGCTGGGCAGGCATATTGGCGCAATTGTCCACACAACGGTCTCTACAGATGAGGACAAGGAACTATCACGCGAATTTGGCTCAGAGTATCCCATCAACTACAAAACCACGTCAGTGGCTGAGTATGTGCAGACATATACCGCTGGAAGAGGTTTTGATGGCGTCTTTGATACGGTAGGAGGAGCGAATCTTGAAAATTCTTTGCAAGCAGCTAGGCTCAATGGTGCTGTCGCTAGCATTGCTACAGGAGGAAATCATGACTTGAGCATGATGTATGTCCGGGGAGTCAGCCTACACTCTGTATTGATGTTAATTCCATTAATGACGGGGGTGAGTCGAGATCATTATGGAAGAGTCCTGTTTGAGATCAAAAAACTTGTAGAGTCGAAAAAGATCAAGCCATTGATACATCCAGAGGTGTTTGAATGGACAGATATTGGCAAGGCTCATGCCTTGCAAGAAAGCGGGCGGCATCGTGGCAAAATCGCTGTACGTGTTGGGCTAGAAGTGTAGGAGTTTTTAGTTGCAGATATACGGCTTAGAATTCCAGAATTGGGCTGTGAACACACATCAAACAAAGGAAGACTATGGATTTACGAGCAGATGTAATCGAAATTTCGATCTTACTAGATCGGTATGAAGATCAACACCCTTTGCAACCGGTCATTGCTTCTCTGCGTCAGTCAGCTCAAAAAGAAGATGGTTTGCAAGATCTTGTAAATAGGGTGGATGAGGTATTTCACTATATTTCTTCAACATACCAAGTTCTAAAGAGTGAGCAAGGAAACTATCAGGTGAAATTTAGCTTTTCAGATGATGATTATCGCACGAGAGTGATCGACCTCTTTGTAAAGATTGATGGCTTTAAGTTGGACAAAGCATGGCAGCTGCCAGAAAATGGCTTGCATTTTTCAAGCAACCAAACAAGAAACTGGGCGGGATTTAGAAACGAGCCAGACAACGAATACTTTGATGCTGTTATGCAAAAACTTCAGATGCGGCAAGTCAACCTGTAGTCCAATCTGGTGGTCACTTGGGTTTAAATAGACGACTCACGGTTTTATAGGCTTGCTTTGCTGTGCAGCGCTTCTTTGGATCTGAGTGAACCAAACGCAGGATGGTTAGTTCAAGTTTCTCTTTTCTAGTAAGGGATTGTCTTTTT
>CAYOTQ010000055.1:0-7735 GCA_964406915.1 uncultured bacterium | reverse complement strand
TTTGGAGTGCCCTACATATGACAAACTCTGTCTGAAGGTTAGTTTGTTACCCTTTTTGACCTGTCTTGCTTCATCTGGCATATATTGAGGATTATTCAACACATGCTTGGTCATCCAGTGGAAGGCTACCAAGATACCAACTCCACAGATCAACATGAGGATCGTCATCTTATCGAGTGCCATCTTCCAAGCGTCAGGTCCCATCAGCATGTCCGATCCAGTACCTTGCAGAGAAAGCATGGCGGCTGCTTGACCTGCCACAATAGAAGATACATTTGAGCTAATATTTAGCGCGCTATAAAAACGAGTAGCCTCTGAAATCCTCGTGATCTCGTTGGCAAAGCCCCAGAAGAGTACGGACATTACCATAGTACTCCAAAGCTCCGCTACCACATAGAACATGGTGAGAGGCCAGTTTTGCACCATCGCAATCAGCCCTTTGCACCCTGCTGGAAGAAGTGTCTGTAAGAATCCAGCAAACCTATCAGCACAAAGCTGTTGATTCATTGGATAGATGACAAAGCTGAAGAGGAATAAATAGGTAAGAAAGGAGCTAATGATAATATAAAACACCTTACGACGGCTGAAATGATTGGTCAGCCAGGTAAAAAATATCGTCGATGCGAGGGCTACGGGAACAATCACCCAGACCTTGATAAAAGGAATCACTTCAGCGCCAGAATTCTTAGCCGTAATGACGAGTGTATCCTTAAGATTTCGTAGGATGGTGTAGTTGAAACAGATAAAAAAGAGCATGAGAAACATCGGCAGCAACTTTGCCAGTTCATGACGATGGATTGGCCATACGTAAGAACGGACTTTACCGAATCGCGCATCAGTTGCTTGATGCATTATATACCTCTTTTTTTAAAAAAATTATACCACAACTAGCTATTTTAAAGATAGTAACAATTTCTTAAAAAACAGCTTTCCAAAACACATAAACTATTTGTTCTAAATAATAAAAAGCGGGGGCTTATATCTTCTAGACCCCGCTTTCTCCCTTATGAGATAGATGAAAACCTATCTCAAGGAACTTTTGGACATAGATACAGACTACTCTTTCAAAGAAACACTCTGTCTCATGATATTCTTATACAGCTGCTTGAACTGTTTCCAGTCTTCTTTCAGACCTTTTTTCAGAGTCTTCATTTCTTGGCGCTGAAGTTTTTTATCAGCGGGGGCTGGAGAGGAAGCTTTACCCTCGCGCAGTTGACGGAGCCTTCCAATTTTTGTTGTAAGATCTTCACTTACCTTGGATACTGTCTCGTACAGCTCTTCTTTTCTCGCAATTAATGACCCTTTCAGCACTTCAAGAAGTTCTTGTTTGTGATCAGCTACAATGCGCTCCCTGACATGATACTTATTGACTCGCTTCAGGCTTGTGGTTAAACCACACCAGGAAAGAACCCAAATGAGCCACTTTGTCGGATCAAAGTGATACCAACGTATGCCATTGCGATAGTCATTCGCAAACGTGTGATGATAGTTATGATAGCCTTCTCCAAATGTCAGCAAGGAGATGACATAGTTATCAACAGCAGACTGTTCCTGGCTAAAGGTCCTTGCACCCCATGTGTGGGCTAGAGAATTAATAAACCATGTGCAGTGATGAAGGAAGAAAAGACGTGTCCACCATGCAAGAACAAAAGCACCAATGTAATCTCCGAGGAGCCAACCAACAAAGAAAAACGCAAGAAGATTAGTGCCTACCATCAGCAAAACATAATAGTCGTGCTGAAAGGTCACCAAACGATTACGCATCAAATCTGAGACTACTTTCTGTTCAATTGGTTTTGGCTTATGAAAGAGCCAGAGAATATGGGCATACCAAAAGCCTTTTTTGATAGAATAAGGATCGCGATCTGTGTCGACATAGGCATGGTGAATGCGATGCTCGTAGGCCCAACGCAAAGCGCTGCCTTGAGTCGCCATGCTGCCAAAGAACAGCAGAACACCTTCCACTAGTGGATGAGCCTTGTAGGTCTGATGAGAATAGAAACGATGATATCCAGCAGTGATACTTATGCCAGTAGCAAAAAACAGGACAACAGATACCGCCCACATTTCCCATGATGGTGACGCGTAGTAGAAATACAATGGCCATATTACCAGTAACATAACGTGGTAGATGATGACAAAAAGCCCTGTAGGCCAGTTGAAATTCTTCGCTCTCATCTCACTCCTCCCTTATCTAAAAACAATTATCATATAGAAACGAAAATACTTTTTCAACTGTTCATTTAAACGAGTTTGTGGTAAAATGTTTTTTCTAACTTAGGAAACTATGCATTCTCAGGAAAAAGAATTTCACGGTTTGCGCGCGATACTCTTTCCAATCCACTGGCAAGAGTTGAAGAAATTTCTACTGCTTTCCCTTATGCAGTGCTTTATCATTTTTACCTATCAGCTGCTCTGGGATGCAAAATATACACTAATTGTCCACTCTGCCGGCGCTGAAGCCTTGAGCTTGGTCAAGCTGTTGGGAGTCATTCCAGGCGCGATAATCACAATGCTTGTCTACACTAAGTTGAGTAACATTTTTTCCCGCGAAAAACTCTTTTATATCTCCATCGTTCCATTCTTGCTCTTCTTTGGACTATTTGCATTTGTTCTCTATCCAAACCAGGATTTGTTTCATCCCTCCGAGGAATGGGTGCAGCAGATGGCACTGTTGTACCCTCGTCTCCGCACTTTTTTTGAATTAATCGGACACTGGAGCTATGGTCTCTTTTATGTCGCCTCAGAATTGTGGGGTAGTGTTGCGATTTCTCTTCTCTTCTGGCAGCTGGCAAACGATCTAGTCTCTATGAAAGAAGCCAAACGCTTTTATCCTCTCTTTGGCCTCATTACCAATTTGTCCCTTATCTTCGCAGGGATCACCATCGGTATTTTCTCTGAAGTTCGAGACTCAATTTCACCAGATGTGGACCCATGGGAAATTACCTTGAAGTACCTGATCATTGTTGTGCTTTTGTGTGGAATTGCGATCTTGTTTCTCAGGCGATGGATCGCAACGCGCATTGCAGCTGCAGGAAGCGACTCGAAAAAGCCTTCAAAATCGAATATGTCCCTGAAAGATAGCTTTCTTCATCTTTCTCGATCTAAGTACCTTCTCTTTTTGACGATTATGGTGATGGGATATGGGATCTCTCAGAACATGATTGAAGGTGTCTGGCAAGATCAAGTAAAAACATTTTTCAACAACCAAAACAGCTATAGCGCCTTTATGGGCCATCTTTCTTTGATGATTGGCCTGACGACCTTCTTTTTCATCCTCCTGGGTTCCAATATACTGCGTCTTTCGGGATGGTACTTGAGCGCAGTCCTTACTCCTATCATTATTTTGTCGACAGGACTCTTCTTTTTCTTCTTGGTAATTTTTAAGGAGCAACTTGCCCCCTACACCACAGCATTTTTTGATATGACACCTCTGGCACTTGCTGTTTGGATTGGCTTTTTCCAAGATGTTCTGACCAAATCAAGTAAATATTCCCTCTTTGACCCTACAAAAGAAATGTGCTACATTCCTCTTGACCAGGAATCGAAGGTAAAAGGAAAAGCAGCAATTGACGTTGTTGGCGCCAGATTTGGCAAATGTGGAGGGGCCTTTGTTCAGCAGACATTACTCTTTTTAACTGCTAGTACGCTTGCCTCTATTGCCCCCTATCTTGCAGTCATGTGCATACTTACTGTCGCTGTGTGGATATTTGCTGTAGGTAGATTGCATGAGAATATGCAAGAGCTTCATGAGGAAGCTGCCGCACCTTCGACTAACACTACAGCTATAAGCACTTCATGATCTTCTCTGACGGGATCTTCTCAAAACTCTTTCCTATCAGCATGCAGGAGAGAAAAAAATTTTTTCTTCTCGCTTGCCTCATGTGCGCCATTCTCTTTATTAATCATCTGCTCTGGGATATCAAAAATACACTCATTGTTCAGACAGCAGGCGCCGAGGCCCTGAGCCTACTCAAACTTATTGGCACACCGCCAACAGCTCTTCTTTTTATGTGTATTTACTCAAAAATGAGTCGGCATGTAGCGCAAAATAGACTTTTTATATATATCCTCACCTTCTTCCTGCTCTTTTTCATCCTATTTGCCTTCATATTTTATCCCTGCAGAAGTGCTCTTCATCCATCTAGTGAATGGGTAGAGCAGCTTTCATCCCTGTATCCCCGATATCAGACCTTCTTTCAGCTTGTTGGCAACTGGAGCTATGCACTCTTTTATGTACTTGCCGAGCTCTGGCCAAGCATCACCCTCTCGCTTCTCTTTTGGCAGCTGGCAAACGAAATCGTCGCTATTGACGAGGCAAAACGGTTCTATCCCCTTTTTGGTCTCCTTGCAAACGTCGCCATTATTGTGGCAGGCATTGTCATTTATAGCTTTTCCAAAGCCCCCACAACACACATTGATCCATGGAAATACACAATTCAGTCTCTGATGATCATCATTGTGCTGATGGGATCTGTGATTTTTACCTTGCATCGCAAGTTACTCAACTCCACTTCTGCAACAGCGCGTCAAAAAGATGACCAGCTTCTCTCCCTTTCTTTCAAAGAAAGCCTGCGCCACCTCTTACGCTCACGACAGCTTGGCCTGATTGCTCTTTTTGTCATCGGCTACGGGCTCGCACAAAAAATTATGGAAGGCCTCTGGCAAGATCAAGTCAAGACTCTTTATCCCTCGTTCAACAGCTACAGTTCATTCATGGGGCAAATGTCTTGGATATCAGGCATCTGTACATTTGCGCTCATGTTTATAGCCACTCTTTTGATGAACCAGCTCAGGGCGCCTCAATTTGGATGGTACCTATTTGCAAGTGGGATTATCCTCGCAACCGGTCTCTTTTTCTTTTTTGTCATTTTTCACAGTGAGCTTTCCCCTCTTGTGGCCATATGGATTGGGTCATTTCAGGATGTATTGAATAAAGTCACAAAATCCTCCTTTTGCGATCCCGTGAAAGAAATGAGCTATATCCCTCTTGATAAAGAGGTAAAAATCAAAGGCAAAGCAGCAGTTGATGTGGTAGGAGAAAGACTTGGCAAACATGGGGGTGCATTCGTGCAGCAATTTTTCCTTTTGACAACGGCAAGTACTCTGAGCGGCATCGCGCCCTACCTTGCACCGGTATGCCTAGCAGCACTTACCCTCTGGATTTGCGCTATTTTCCTTCTAAGGAAGGAACAAGTACTCCTTGACGAAAGAAAATATTTCAACTATAATTTATGAACTTTTTTGGAGAGACTGCGCAGTGGATATAAAAAATTTACTTGTTACCTGGAATGCGTTTTGTACCCTATGCGTGCTCTTTCCATCCATCGTCTGTTTAGGAGTTTACTTAACAGTCAAACTCCGCTGGATCCAACTGACAAAACTCAAACTCAGTCTCCAACAGCTCATCCGCAAAGATGCCAATAGTGAAGGCAACATCAGCCACTATCAAGCCATCGCTTCGGTTCTTGCGGGAAATTTGGGCACAGGCAACATCTCAGGCATGGCCGTTGCGTTGACAACCGGTGGACCTGGAGCCCTTGTCTGGATGTGGGTCATGGCATTTTTTGGCGCCGCGATTCAGTATACAAGCTGCGTTCTTGGCGTGACATTTCGCCAAAAAAATGAGCGTGGTGAATTTATTGGCGGTCCAATGTTTTATCTAGCAAATGGCTTAAGAATGAACAAATTGGCTATGATGTTTTCTGTAGCCACCATCCTTGGAGCCTTCACTGTAGGAAACTTTGCACAAGTCCATTCTGTCTCTCTTCCTCTGCAGCAAATAGGCATCCCTCCATTTATATCAGGCCTTTGCATTGCTCTTCTTGCCTGTATGGTTATCCTCGGAGGCATTCAACGGATTGCAAAAGTTGCAGCCTCTATCGTTCCCGTAATGGCCTTTGTATACTTGGCTGCAACAGCTGTTATTTTAGGCTTGCATACCGACAAGATTCTTCCTAATCTTTGGCTCATGTTCCAGTCTGCGGTTGATGTTGATGCTGCCATGGGAGGACTCTTTGGTTACGGAGTAATGAAAGCGATTACTGCAGGGTTTGATAGAGGCCTGTTTGCAACAGACGCAGGAACAGGCATCGTCCCTATTTTGCAATCAAGCGCTCGGGCCAGCAGCCCTATCATCACAGGAGTAGTGACACTAGCCGCCCCCTTTCTCGTGATGACTGTCTGCACTGCAACAGGATTGGTACTTCTAGTTACAGGAGCCTGGCAGCAGCCAGATCTTCACAGTACAAATATGGTCACATATGCCTTTGAACAGGGACTTGGAGGCAAAATCGGCTTTTATGTAGTCATGATGGCGCTTCTTTTGTTTGCATACACGACAGTGATTGCCTGGGCAGCGTGCGGACAAAAAGCTATGCAGTTTTTGCAAGCAAAACGTGTGCGGCAGTTTCAATTGCTCTATATTCTCTTAATTCCGTTTGGAACAATCGTGCATGTAGAGGTGGTATGGGCACTTGCAGATGTATGTATTTCCTTGATGTTGATTTTGAATCTCATTGGAGTAGCGGGCCTGTCTAATCAGGTTATAGAAGCTTCTAGAGCCTACTTCAGAGATCAACAACAAGATCAGCAGTTAGAAAGAAATTGCCCAGGGTAGGACTCGAACCTACACACCTTACGGCACCAGATCCTAAGTCTGGCGTGTCTGCCAATTCCACCACCTGGGCAAGGAAGTGAGTAAACAGTGTAGCACATCGGCGAATATGAAAGAAGCATCTATTGGAATTTTATTTTCTCCAGACAAAAAATCTGTCCTCCTCATCAAACGTCGTGATGTTCCTATTTGGGTTCTTCCCGGAGGCGGCATCGATGCTAATGAAAGTCCAGAGAGAGCTTGCGAGCGTGAATTTGCAGAAGAGACAGGACTGCAGGTGAAAGTTGCACGCAAAGTAGGCACCTGGCTGCCGATTAACCGACTCAGTTCCCCTGCACATGTGTTTGAATGCAACGCTCTTTCGACCGGTATCGCCACTCCTCAAGCAGAAAGCCAGGAAGTAAAATTCTGGCCAGTCGATAAATTGCCAAAACTTTTCTTTTTCGTGCATTATGACTGGCTTATACACGCACAAAAAAATAGCCCAGAACCTGTTACACACCGGCTTTCACAGCTGACATACTGGATATGCTGCAAGCTCATTATCCAGCATCCGCTGCTTTGCTTGCGTTATCTTCTGGCTCGATTCGGTTATCCGATAAATGAATGAAAATGGGGTCGACAAAAAAATTGCCTTCAGAGCCACAATCTTCCTGAATTGCAATGGAGAAAAACCCAAAGCTCAGGTTATTATGTTCCAAAACACTAAGCAAGAGATAGATTATGGTAAAACCAGACCATTGGATTCGTTCCCATGCCCTTACAGCAAATATTATTGAACCATTTGTAGACCATCTTGTACGCTATAATGAAGCTGGCAATAAGGTTGTCAGCTATGGCTTATCGAGCTTTGGATATGACATACGCGTTGCAGACGAATTTAAAGTATTTACGAATGTCTACAATTCAATTGTCGATCCAAAACAATTTCGTCCCGATGCTTTTGTAGATATCTGCACAGACGCCTGCATCATTCCTCCAAACTCTTTTGCCCTTGCAAGAAGCGTTGAGTATTTCCGTATTCCTCGAAATATCCTGGCCTTTTGCATTGGAAAATCTACGTATGCACGATGTGGCATCATCGTCAACGTCACTCCATTTGAACCGGAATGGGAAGGT
>CAYOTQ010000054.1:0-7799 GCA_964406915.1 uncultured bacterium | reverse complement strand
AGGTAAACTGTTGATGGGATTGACGAGTGTATACACATGTGACAATTTCATCGATAAACCCATCAAAGCCAACTAAAAACGAACGTGTCTGTTGCTCGCGAAACAGCTTTTCAAAACTTTGGAATAAAACTGATCGATTTGCCGCATTCAATTGAATGGTTTTCTCCAACTTCGTACTGTTTGTCGTTGATCAAGACTTTGAAATAGGCGTTTGTAAATGGCTCATGTGTTTCCCATACCCATTCATCGGCCTTTGTGCATTTCATTTGAATGCCCTTTTCCCAGTTGATGCCTGGAAGTCCTTCGCCGCGCAAAAACAAATTGTTCGGAAAGCCGCAGTTACACTTTACAACGATTTTGGTTCCCTGCTTTGTGTGCGAAGGCTGTTTTTTTGTCGCTGCTGCGCTTGCAATTTCTTTGGGATTTGAGTTGCAAGATGCATCTGTGTTGTGTGCTGGTTTGTTATCTGCTGCTTTCTTGTGCGAAGAGGCATTTGAAAGTTCAGCTTTTTTTGGTGTGGCTGCATTTTTTGAAGCGGTCATTTTAGGGTTCTCCTCTACCATGTGTTCCTCTCCCTTCCATATAGTAAAAGTTATTTTTTTAGATAGACAATCGTTAAAAATTTTCTTTTTTATTGAGAATTTTTCTGTGAAGCTGTAGCATTATTGCTTCACTAATTTTTTCTTCAGGATCAGCAATGTTGCGAGATGCACTTAAAGTAATTCTTGAGATTCAAGAGCTTGATATTCAGATGATTCGGTTGATGCGTCTAAAGCGCGAACGTGAGGATGAGCTTTCGAGGATTCATTCTTTACGAGACGACCTCCATCATCAGGTGATTGCGAAAGAAAGTGAAGCAATCGAGCTCAAGAAGCAGATTCGATTGTCAGAAGTAGAGTCTACAGAGCTTACCAATAAAGTGCAGAAGTTGGAGAGTCAGCAAAATACAGTCAAAAAAGTTGAAGAATTCAATGCATTGACTCATGAAATTGCTGCTCTGGAACGTGAAAAGGCAGCAAAAGAGCAGCGTTTGAGTGATTTGTATGACCGTTTAGCTGCAGAAGAAGACCTGTTGAAGAACTTAAAGACTACATTTGAAGCGACCAAGCAAAATAGTGTGCAGCTTGAGCAAGAAATCATGGCCTCTATTGTAGCGATCAATCAAGAAGGATCGCAGATCAAAGAACAGCGTGATGCAATATATGCTAATGCAGATAGCGAGATTTTGCCCGTTTATGAAAAGCTGCTTCGCAACAAGAAAGATCGTGTCATCGTGCCTATTGAGAACCGATGCTGCAGCGGCTGTCATATCTTGGTGACTGCGCAGCATGAGAACTTGGTTCGTAAGGGCGACAAGCCAGTTTTTTGCGAGCATTGCTCTCGAATTCACTACTGGCAAGAGTACATGGTCGAAGCAGAGGAAGAGAAAGGCGGACGTCGCAGACGCCGTACTTCAAAAGTCTAATTCGATTACCAGTTCGCGTTGGGAAAACGCGCAATCGCTGCCTTCGTCTCTTAATCAGAGTGGAGGGAGAGGAAAGTCTGGACTTCGCAGGAGAGGATACCAGTGAAAGACTGGGGGCCGTAAGGCTACGGAAAGTGTAACAGAAAGCAATCCGGTGCAGAGTTTTTCTGCACATAGGCTGAAACGCTAGCATTAGGGGCTAGCTGCACTTGAGGCAACTCAAGGCACGACAAACCCTATCCGAAGCAAGACAGGAAGGCTGTGTACTCCGCACCTAAGCCTTTCGAGAAATCGCTTGAGAGCTTTGGCGACAAAGTTCCTAGATGAATGATTGCGCTCTTGTGCTCAAGTACAAGAGACAGAATCCGGCTTATAGTTTTCCCAACATTTTTTTACAGTAGACCTCTTTCGAAACTATATCCCCGTGCCCGTGCCTGCCCTTTCCCGATTAGTTAGTTCTTCGAGCCATTTTGACAATGCACAGCATTTCATAAAAACATTTTTTTGACACCACGATTCATCTTCTGAATTTCCCAGGAGGAAGATTCTTAACGTATTCGTATTCTTGCATAAGCCATTCGTTCAAAGGAGGGCAAAAGATATCAAAAGATTTAATTTCCATCAAAGCTTCGGGAAAGGGCGGGCACAGGAATCTGGTTTCGAAAGAGGTCTATTTAAGAAATTTAATTGAGCAGAACCCAAGCTCCGGTTATAAGGAGGCAAACAAGAGGTATCATGCGTGCTCTTTGATCTTGAGATGATGAAAAAATTTTATGCTGGCCAGCAGGAAAGGCTCAAGCAGGCTCGTGCCTTGCTAAAGCGCCCACTGACGCTCACAGAAAAAATTCTCTATACACACCTTACAACAGCTGTACAGCAGCCCTTTACCAGAGGCAGCTCTTATGCGGAGTTTTGCCCAGATCGTGTAGCGATGCAAGATGCTACTGCACAAATGGCTCTCCTTCAACTCATGCTTGTCAATAGACAACGGGTGGCTGTGCCGTCGAGCGTGCACTGTGATCATCTCATCTTGGCAGAAGTAGGGGCAAAAAAGGATCTCGAACGTTCTGAGATTGAAAGCAAAGAAGTATATGACTTTTTGGCAAGTGTCTCCAGTCGGTTTGGTATTGATTTTTGGAAGCCAGGAGCTGGGATCATCCACCAAGTGCTTCTTGAAAATTACGCCTTTCCTGGCGGCTTAATGATTGGTACCGATTCACACACACCAAATGCAGGCGGCTTGGGCATGCTGGCAATTGGCGTGGGAGGGGCAGATGCTGTCGACGTCATGGCCGGTATGCCTTGGGAGCTCAAATTTCCCAAGTTGATAGGGGTGAGGCTGACAGGAGCTATTGGAGGCTGGACATCTGCAAAAGATGTGATTCTTAAAGTAGCGGGTATTTTGACTGTGAAAGGAGGCACAGATGCGATCATCGAATACTTTGGCGAAGGCACTTCCTCGATTTCTTGCACAGGTAAAGCAACTATCTGCAATATGGGGGCCGAAGTAGGAGCCACGACATCCATCTTTCCGTACGACGCTCGTATGGCCGAATACTTGACGGCTACAGGGAGACAAGAGGTGTCGCAGCTAGCAAGTAGTATGGCAGACTGTTTTGTAGCAGATCCAGAAGTAATGAAAGATCCCTCCAAGTACTATGATCAGGTGATAGAAATCAACTTGACAGAACTAGAGCCCTATGTCAATGGACCTTATTCTCCAGACCGCGCCTGGAAGATATCAGAGCTGGCAGCGGCAGTCAAAACACATGCCTATCCAGAACAGATAAAAGTAGCCCTCATTGGCTCTTGCACAAATTCTAGCTATGAAGATATTGAACGTGCCGCCTCAATCGCTAGACAAGCCCTTGCGGCAGGGTTAAAAGCAAAAAGTCCTTTGACAATTACCCCAGGTTCAGAGCAAGTGCGGGCGACGATTGAGCGCGATGGACAGCTGGAACTCCTTGAGCAAATAGGGGGAATGGTGCTTGCCAATGCCTGCGGGCCTTGTATTGGCCAGTGGAAGCGCTCCGATGTCGCTATGGGAGAGAAAAATAGTATCTTATCTTCCTATAATCGCAATTTTTCCGGAAGAAATGATGCCAACCCAGGCACGCACTCTTTTGTGGCAAGTCCGGAGCTGGTGATCGCCATGTCTCTTGCGGGTACTCTTACATTTAATCCTCTCACAGATGAATTGATCAACGATCGGGGAGAAAGGGTGAGGCTGAAGCCGCCTTCTGGCAGAGAACTTCCAGAAAAGGGATTTTCTACAGGGACTGTTGGCTATACACCTCCTGCAAAAGATGGAAGCGGTGTAGAGGTGCTAATAAGTCCCACAAGTGGTCGTCTTCAGCGTCTGGAACGCTTTGCGCCTTGGGACAAACAAGATATAGTGCGTGTGCCTCTCTTGTTGAAAGTGGCTGGCAAATGTACGACAGACCATATCTCTCCAGCAGGCAAGTGGCTTAGGTTCCGTGGCCATCTGGATCATATCTCTGATAACCTCTTTTCTGGCGCTGTCAACGCCTTTCGTGACGAGGTAGGAAAGGGGAAAAATACCTTTACAGATGAGATTATGGCATTTTCTGCTATTGCCAGAGATTATAAAGCGCGGGGTAGTGGATGGATTGCTGTTGGTGATGAAAACTATGGCGAGGGCTCTTCACGAGAACATGCTGCTATGGAGCCGCGATTTTTGGGTGGACGGGCAATTATCGTCAAAAGCTTTGCCAGAATTCATGAGACAAATTTGAAAAAGCAGGGAATGCTGGCATTGACCTTTGCAAACCCCTCTGACTATGATAAAATCAGAGAGGATGATCTTCTTTCCATCACTGATCTTGATAAGTTCCAGCCTGGCAAACCGCTGGTGCTAGAGATTGTCCATGCGGATGGGATTACCGAGGTGATCAAACTGTCGCATTCCTACAATCAAAACCAGATCGAATGGTTTCGGGCAGGTTCTGCCTTAAACACCATTCGAGGGTGATAATGATTATTGGAGCTGGCTGACCTCTTCGACAGCAACATTCCAGGCAAGATCTGGGCGTGAGAGTGTTTTTACTGCATCGTTATGAATCGTAGTAATTTTATTGTACAGCTGCTTATCAGTGATACTGAGCACCCCTTTTATTTTCTCGGAAATCGCCTTTCTTTCCCATGTAGCGGCCAGAAGAGCGTTTTCTTTTACGCCATCACGATAGTAAAATTCAATGCGATCTGCATACTTGAGATAGGTATCTTGTATCCTTTGGGGCAGCAATTTTCCTTTGTCAACAATATCTTCTTTTGTGGTTTGTACAAAGGTTTTATCTCTTTCCATGATTGAGTCTACACGAACATTGTCTGGAGCTGTGATATGAAGAAGCCGAATGGTGTAACCCTGTTTTTTAAGAAAGTCGAGAAATCTCCAAGTCTGTGCCCCTGTGGCTGTTGTGCCAAAATCGATGGAATATCCTTCTTTAATTAAATGGGCGGTGATGATGTGATGAATCGCATTGGAACCTGCTCTCCACTTGTTATAGGCTGCAAGCCCTGCAGTCTCCTTCTTGTATGTTTCTTTCATGTTTTTTAAGCAGACATCATCTGGGCAAATATAAGCTGATGTTTTCTCTTGAGAGATCCGTAATTCGCGATCTTGCTGGAGCTTCATTGTTTTTCCAGCTGCCGGGGCTCCACAGGTGATGGTGATGGAGCGTTCCTTAAGAGGTTTTTGAGCAAGAATGCTGTCATATATTGTCGTCAGATCTGCTTGCAGGCTCTCTCCTTCCTCTTTGGTATATGGAACAGAGTCAGGAAAGCCTTTGCCTGCTAGAAACTCTTCTACTGTCGGTTTTGGTACGGAATATTGGTAAGAGGCGTTATATATCAAATCGAGACTGGATATATTGGTGATTGGTGAACTACTCATAGTGTGATCCTTTCTAATAATGTGGGCGTTTGCTACATGAAGCATTCCAAATATTTGAACTATTGCTATAAAAAGTAGTGATACTATGTTTTTCATGCGTCCATCATAAAAGATGGGAACATATAGTAACAAACACAACTTCTGATGTTATGCCGCTGGATATTCAGTGATTTCTACGAGGATGCCTGCTGGATCTCTGACATTGGCAGCTAGCTGCCCCCACGGTTTTGTGTGTGGGGGTGCCACCGAACGCGCGCCAGCTTTGAGCGCGCGTTCATATAAAGCGGTTACATCATTGGCATGAAGTGAGATTTCAAAAGCTTGTAGAGGAGACTCAGGCGTATTTTTGACAAAAGCCTGAGGCAAACTGCTCGTTGCCATCGCCTCACTTCGAAAAGCAAGTGTCACGGAGCCTGATAGAAGTTCTGCAAAATGGCCGCTTTCGTGTACATAAGAGGCGTCAATATCAAACGCCTGCTTATAAAAAGTCAAAATTTCGGAGACCTTGTGTACATAAAAAACCACGTAAGGTCTTCCGATGAGGCCATATTGACTTGCTTCTTGTGTCACTCTACACCGCCTTGATTGTGCCGACTTCAATGATTTCTACTTTGTAAGGACCAATGGTTTTTGGAGCCTGTAATGCTACTGCAGAGCTTGCTTTTTTGACGAGCAGCAAAATGACAGGGGTCTTGTGATCTTCTTGTGAAAGTCCAACGGCATGCCCTACCGCTCCCTCAACACTCATCAGCAGCGCCTCGTGCTCTTCTTTGACAGCAGCAACTTTTTGCATTGCCCGCTCGAGTCGTTTTTGGCTTTGTGAAGGCTCTTCATCTTCTGGAGTTTCAATACCTAACATTGAGACGGAAAATATATCCAAAAAAGCCTGGATAGGGTTGGCAACGGCAATAGAGGAGCTGCCTGCGTAGAGAAGTCCGATGGCCTTTGGATTTGTTGCACGGTCTTCTACCATGAGAGAGCCGGAGTCTCCGGCCCGAATGAAGGTGCCGGGCGTAATGAGAATTTGCTCTTTTAGTGTAGTAATGAAGGAGTTGCCGGCGCACTCATCTGTATATTGTACTGTGACTGTAGCATGCAGGGCGGCAATAGTGCCTCGCGTTAGTCCAGAGGTTCTTCCGCTTTTTTTGACTCTTTGGTTGAGAAAGGCGCCGAGCGTGCTGCTGGAAATAGTGCCAATTTCTAAGATTTTGCCTTTAGGGTCTACCTTTCCTGAAGTCACTTTGGCGATTGCAGCATCAACGGTGCTTAGTCCATCTGGGACCAAGTCCGCCCAGTCGTATAAGGTAGCGACATAATCGGCTGCTTTATTTTGACAAGAGACGTCGACATATCCTGGTTGGTTGATAGGGTCGCCAACACGAGCCACTTTGCCGTTTCCTCCTGGTACAGAGTCGCCAGCAAAGACGTGAGTATTGCTTAAAATGTATTGCGTGCCGTCGGTATCTTTTACAAGAGATCCAAGAGTGCCGCTACAGCAGTAGCCGTTGGATTTGTCAACGATGCTGCCTCCGCTGACACCTAGCTGAATGGGGCGTGTCTGGCGAGTTTTATGGCTGACAGCAGCTTCTTTTGTGTTGCCGTAGAGTGCGGTGTGAAGACTGAGTAAGGTTAGAGCTATGCTCATCAGAGTATTTACGTTCATGCATCCCTCATGGTTGAGTAGTTGGATTTTCTAATAACCTGAGTGCTGGGTTTTTCTCTCGATGGGATATAGAGAGAAAAACACAGAACTCAGGTTAATAAATTTCTTATTTTATAGGGAATGGATAACGTTTTAATCAAATATAATTTTCTAGGAAGGTGTGGGTATAGGAGTGGGTTGCTCTTCAAATGATATTTCTTGAAATCAAATTTCTTGAAATCAAATTTCTTGAAATCACATTCCTGGCAAGGAGAATTCTTGCCAGGAAATGAGTTGAAAAAGAACTTCTAGGTAAGTTTCATCAACTGGGCAAGAGCCTTAAGGCAGTCTAGGTCTTTATCAAATATAATCTTTCCAGTGCCGGCAATAAAGAGACCTGTTTTTTGTCCATTCACATAGTCTGTAGTTTTTTGGATGACTTGACCAGTGTTTGTTTGAGTAAGTACATACTTTTCACCATTCACAGTGACTTCCATCTTCGATTTTGGAAGATACTTGCAGAGAGCTGTCAGGCTTCTCAGATCATTATCAAAATTAATCTTTCCATTCTGCCCAATAAATAGGCCTGTTCTATGTCCCTTTGACCAATCATCATTTTTTTGAATCACATACCCACTGTTTGTTTTTCCTATAACATAGCTTATGTTGTCAACAACTACAGATTCAATAATCATTCCAGGCTTTGCTTTTGATAGCTTTTCGTGGAGAGGTGCAAAAATGGTTGCCGATACCGTTTCTGTCTTTTGTGTTGTGTGATT
>CAYOTQ010000053.1:0-7813 GCA_964406915.1 uncultured bacterium | reverse complement strand
AGAGGGCATTAATGTTCTTAGTTGAAAAGTTTACGCTTTACGCCTGCGCAATTGCTTGAAAATGAACTGTTTCTGGCAGAAGGCTCAACTTTACGACGCTTATTAGCACTGTAGGCTTGGTCCGTTTTGTCAGCGATGTTTTCGAAAGATCGCTTGTTCTTCACCTGGGTTGCCCACTCGCTCTTTTGCGAAACAGGGGCTAGGCTCTTCTTCTTTGTATCTGGTGCAGGCGACAGCTTTTTTAGAGCTTTCTCGCGTTGCTTACCGACTGATTCAACCTGTCTGTCAGTAGGTTTCTTTTCAGTTGTTCGTGAGGTATCTTTGATCTGCTTGGGTTTTTCAGGGCTGCTTTTTGGAGTGGCTGTTGGGAGAGGTTTTGGCAGCTGTAGCATACTCGCCTTCATATCTAGAGGCAAATTCCCCCGATTAGTAGAAAGCGAACGAAGTTTGTTAGCTCCTTGCACTGGTGTTTTCTTAGCAACCATAGGTGCGGGACGGACCACTATTGCTGTAATGTGTTTTACTCGAGCGGGAGTGTCTTCAAGGCTAAGCTTTTCAATCTTTAGCCGCACTTCCTCAATCAATCGTTCAAGCCGATGCTCATCAATGCTGCCTCTGACTGCAGAATCAAATGAATCAAAGGTCTCGTTTAAAGGGTGATTTCTTCTACTTCTACCAAGATATTCGGGTTGTCTGCCCTCATTCACTCCGGTTCGGTCTACTGTCAATAATGCCATGTATATTCTCCATTATTCTTTTATGGATTGGACAAAGTCAGTTTCATTCAACGAAGAGCCTATCTGCACAAGAGAGAGCCTCGCAATCCCACAGACAATTTGCCTCACTGTCACTGGATGAGTGGTTGAAAATTGCTTCATTTCAATCTGCGCAAGTTGGGTAGAGACATGTGGTGTAGGGGAGAGGGCTATCTTCCCATTATTTAAATGTGTATATATCGTAGCCTCAACATCGTTTAAAACCACATGTTGAACATAAAATGTCTTGTCTTCCTTGCTCGCATGCTCATGATTTAATATATGATCAATCGCTCGTTTCCAATTACTATCACTTCCTGTCTTGTCAAAAAATTCTATACCAAAAAAAGGCTTGTCGATTCGGATCTCATGGATCTTTGTCGGTCGTGAGCTTAAGAGGAGGCTTGCAAGTTCTTTCCAGTCGATGATGATAGCGGCTGTATGGGTAGAAAAGGCTGCAGGGACGGCGCATTCTTTTGGATTGTAAATCGTCACATCTGTGAGAGTGATCGTTTTACCGCTGTAGGAGATGTTTTTGATCTCAAGAGGAATACGCAATGTCTTTGAGAGGAATGTAGAGGTAAATTCTGCACGGTAGAGATACAGATAAAAGGTAAAGCTTCCAATAACAAGAGCAATAAAAAGCGCAAAGAACACAAACCATTTTTTCATAGATCTCTCCAGAGAATGGAATGTTATACAAAAAAAGGGCGTTCTCTGTAAAGAGAAAGCCCTTCTTTAATGGTTAGATACTTGTAAAGCGCAAGTAATTAGTAGTCCATATGTGCATGGTGAGGTGAGCTTGCGTCCTTGTCTTCTTGCGGCGCATCAGCAATCACAGCTTCAATCAACAGCAACATAGAAGCGATCGATACTGCATTTTCCAACGCACAGCGAGCCACTTTCATCGGATCGAGAATACCAGCTTCGATCATGTCGACAAAGCGATCTTCACGTGCATCGTATCCATGATTTTCTGACTGCCTCTCTACCTCTTGCAAGATAATAGCGCCTTCTTTGCCTGCGTTCTCTGCAATTTGACGAAGAGGAGCACTCAATGCTCGTGCAATAATCTTGATGCCGGTGCGGACATCGCCATCAAACTTCTCTGCAAGCTTATTGAGGGCCGGAATGCAACGAATAAAGGCAACGCCTCCACCAGGCAAAATCCCTTCTTCGATGGCAGCTGCAGTCGCGTGCTGGGCATCATCGACGCGATCTTTCTTCTCTTTCATCTCAATTTCTGTAGCAGCACCTACTCGTATCACCGCAACTCCGCCAGCCAGCTTCGCCAGACGCTCTTGCAGCTTTTCTCGATCATAGTCAGATGTTGCATCTTTGATTTGCTGCCTCAGCTGAGCTGTTCGGCTATCAATTTCTTTCTTGCTTCCAGCACCTTCTACAAGCGTTGTCTCTTCTTTTTTAACGATTGCTTTTTTCGCTCGTCCCAGCATTTGAAGCGTGATATGCTCTGGCTTAATACCAAGCTCGTCACTGATGAACTGGCCGCCTGTAAGGACTGCAATATCTTGCAAAATAGCCTTGCGTCTGTCGCCAAATCCAGGTGCTTTTACCGCACAAATTTTGAGACCTGCTCGCAATCTATTGACAACCAATGTTGCCAGCGCTTCGCCTTCAATATCTTCAGCGATGATGAGCAGCGGCTTGCCGCTTTCTGCAACAGCCTGCAAGAGAGGAATAAACTCTTTGATGGCCGAAATTTTCTTTTCGTGGATGAGGATAAAGGCATCTTCCAGAATGCACTCTTGTGTCTCTGGATTGGTCATGAAGTAAGCAGAGAGATACCCTCTATCAAAGTTCATCCCCTCAACAACATCCAGCGTGGTGGTAAAGCCTTTGCCTTCCTCTACAGTGATGGTTCCTTCCTTGCCCACACGTTCCATTGCGTTTGCAATGATAGCTCCAATTTCTGCGTCATTATTAGCAGAGATAGTGGCTACTTGTGCAATCTCTTTTTTGTCTTTGATTTTCTTTGATCTCTTAGACAGCTCTTCGATAACCACTTTGAGCGCCTGTTCCATACCGCGCTTGAGGTCCATAGGGTTGGCTCCAGCGGCTACATTACGAAGGCCTTCGCTGTAGATAGCTTCTGCAAGCACTGTTGCGGATGTAGTGCCGTCTCCAGCGATGTCTGCAGTTTTGCTTGCCACTTCACGGACCATCTGTGCGCCCATGTTCTCAAACTTTTCTTCAAGTTCGATCTCTTTAGCTACCGTTACGCCATCTTTTGTAATGTGTGGAGAGCCATAGCTTTTATCAATGATGACGTTACGCCCTTTAGGGCCCAGAGTCACTTTTACAGCATTAGAAAGAGTCTGTACGCCTTTCAAAATCTTCTGTCTTGCTTCTTCTTTAAATTTAATGTTTTTTGCTGCCATGTGAACGTCCCTTTATTTTTGAACAATAGCGATAATATCATCTGCACGCACGATCACAAATTCTTCATCCTCGATCGTCACCTCTTGTCCGGAATATTTATCCATCATCACAATATCTCCTGTCTTCACAGGGATTGGAATCATATTGCCGCTCTTGTCTTTCTTTCCTGTTCCAATAGCGATAACTTCCGCTTTTTCTTGCTTCTTCTTGGCTGTATCCGGAAGGATGATCCCTCCTTTTAACTTTTCTTCTTGCTCAAGGCGACGTACAAGGACTCGGTTGCCAAGGGGGCGAAGTTTGATTTTGGTTTGCTGCTGTGTTTGCGCCATAGTAGCTTCTCCTTAAAAGAAATTAACGTCTCATATTTTTCAGCATCGATTGCTTTTTTTGCAAGTGAATTTAGCACTTTCTTGCTGAAACTGCTAACAGCGATTCGAGCTCGGAGACAAGTAGGTCAAATTTGCCAATTGCCTCAAGAACAGGTTGGGCTGTATTCATAGCCACACCCGCTTTTTCCAAAAGTCTCAGCGGATAGTCGCTCGATCCTGAGCGCAAGAATTGCAAGTAAGCATCACGATCTTTCTTATTGCCATGCACTACGCGTTCGGCAAGAGCAAGGGCGGCTGAGATGCCTGTGGCATATTGAAAGACATAGAAATTATAATAAAAATGGGGAATGCGTGCCCATTCGATTGCAATCTCCTGGTCAAAAATCACTTCATTGCCGAAATAAATTTTATTTAGGTCGGCAAAAGTAGCGCTTAGAAATTGGGGGGTGAGAGGCTGTCTCTTTTCTGCAGCTTCATGGATTGCCAGTTCAAATTCAGCGAACATCGTTTGCCTAAAGAGTGTGGCGCGAATATCTTCAATCTTTTCGTTGATTAAAAAGGCCTTTTCTTGCGGGTTGCTACATTGTTTGAGAAGAGATTGAGTGAGCAGCTCTTCATTAAAGGTAGAGGCAACTTCAGCAACAAAAATCGTATAGTCTGAGTAGTGATAGGGCTGCGTCTGTCTGCTAAAGAGGCTATGCATACTGTGGCCAGCTTCATGAGCAAGCGTGAATACATCTCGCAAAATCCCTTTGTAGTTCATCAAGATGTAGGGCATGCTATCGTAGCAGCCGCTTGAGTAGGCGCCTGAGCGTTTATTTTGATTTTCATATCGATCGACCCATCGATCGGTCTTTAGGCCTTTATGCAGCAAAGAGGCATATTCATCACCAAGAGGTTTTACTGACTCAATGACGAGCTGTTCGGCTTGGTCGTAGTCAAATTTCATCTCAACGGCAGGAACCAATGGAACGTACAGATCGTAGTAGTGCAGCTCTGGAAGATCAAGCAGCTGTTTTCTCAGCTTGAGATAACGATGCAAAGAGGGCAGTTTCTGACGTACTGCCTCAATCAGTGCGCGGTAGACTTGCGTGTCGATGTTTTTGGGCTGCAAGGCAGCTTCCAGGCAGGAGCTGTAGTTACGCACTTTTGCATTGAAGAGGTGGTTTTGTACTTGCCCGGACAGGAGCTCCGCAAGCGTATTTTGGTAGGTTGCATACTGGCTATGCATAGTGGTAAAAGCATTTTTTCTAAGGACTCGATCTTGATCGCGAATATAGAGCCCGTAGGAGGCGTGCGTAAGCGTACGTGTTTGATCAGAGGCATCTTTGATATCGCCAAACCTGAAGTCGGCATTGTTGATGGCAGAAAAGGCGCGTTTGGAGGTCTCTAAGGCTTGCTCTGCAAGAGCAATTACCTCTTCTTGCTCCGCAGAAAGCGTATGTTTTTTGAGACGCAAAAGTTTTTCAAGAAAGAAGGCAACATCTTTCATAAGAGGATTTGCTATAATGGCTTGCAATTGCTCTTCACTCATTGACAAAATTTCAGGCTGGATCCAAGCTGTTTCCTGTCCAAATTGATGGTAGAGGCTCATGATGCGGCTAAAGGCGATTTTATAGGGCTCTTCGGCAAGATCTTCATCATGACGCAGGTGAGCATAGGTGTAGAGCTTTCGCAGCTTGCGCTCCGTATCAAATGAACGCATGAGAGTGGTGAGAAGAAACTCGGGGGACTCGGAGAGCTTGCCCTTATGGAGCGCAATATCTTGAAAGGAGTGGATGGTCTCCAGCTCTTTGTTCCAACTCTCAAGAGAGGGGTACAACTCCTCTACATTCCAGCGATTTTCTTTGGCAACGTCAGCTCTTGCAATATGTGTCATAGAAGTATCCTCAAATTGAGGCGCTATTCTACAACTGAGATCGCTTTTTCTAGAACTTCTTTTACGCAATAAATCGGGGCATTATGCATCAAGGCAAGAGCGATAAAATCGCTTGGCCGGCCATCAATTTCTACAATATGGCGCACTTCGCCTCGTTGTTGCTCAAGGAATATGCGCGCATAATAGATGGTCTCTTGCAAATCGTTGATCACGATCTGTTTGACGGAGATTTCAAAGCCTTTCAAAAGGGAGCTAATGAAGTCATGTGTCCAGGGGCGCACCGTTTCAATTTCTGTCAGATGCATCTGCAAGATTTTACCTACAGAGGGCTCTACGTAAATGGCAAATTTTTTGTCGCTGCCCTTGTCTTTGCCTTTGAAGATAATGACGGTGTAAGAGCGGGTCTGCATGATTTTGTCAAACGACAGCGGCACCAGTTCTGTGAACATAGTTATGAACCATGAAGAATTTTAATAGTACCGTCCGTATACCCAGTCACTACACGTCCAGTAAGATTTAAAAAGAGACCTGTCTCTACAACTCCAGCAATAGCCAGCAGCCCTTGCTGCAACTGGTGGAGGTCTTTTATAGGAAGCTTTAGTTCCAGATCATAAATAAAATGCAGACTATCTGTAACAAAAATTCTTCCATCTCCTCGCTTTCTAAGCTGCCATGAAGAGGCAAAAGGAGCAAATTTTGCAGCTGTAAGCATATGTCCAAATGGCACCACTTCTACAGGAAGTTTGGCTCGTCCAAGAGACTGCACGCATTTTGTCTCGTCTACCATAATGACAAGCTCTTTACTTGCCGTGGCCAATATTTTTTCCTTGAGCAAAGCTCCCCCCGCTCCCTTAATGAGCTGCTTAGCAGGATCGATTTCATCCGCTCCATCAAAGGTAATGTCGATAGAGGAGATCGCATCAATAGAAACAAAGGGCACAGAGAGGTCTCTTGCCAGGATTTCAGATTGATAAGAAGAGGCGACGGTGACAATATTGAGTCCTTCTTCCTCGTAGCGCTTTGCTAAGGCGCGAATAAAGCTTGCGGCTGTAGAGCCTGTGCCGAGGCCAATGACCATGCCGTCTTGTACAAAAGTCGCTGCAGCTTCGCCAATTTTTTCTTTTATTTGATCCATAGGTATTTCTCAGTTCAGGCAATGTTCAATACTTATGATACCAATACACGATATGTCTTGTCATCTCAAGAGTTTTTAAAGAATGTTTCGCTTAATTGACATAATTAATATTTTAATTGATAATAAAGAAGGTGTCTTCTAACGGCGGGGGGCAAAAATGTCTATTGGCGATAGGATCCCTGATTTCTCATCACCTTCTTCCTCTCAAAGACTAGAATCTGAAGGTGGTGTCAAGCGTAAGAGAGGAGATGAAGAGGATCGTTCTGGAAAGAGGATAAAAATAGATGCAAGTGCGTTGTTGACGCAACTTCATCAACTGGCCGGCATGAGTGAGAAAGACTTTCAACAGGTAGAGACTGTAGATGCAATGATTCATTCGCTCTTTTTAGATGTGACAAGTGGATCGCTTAGCCTTACTGTCGATAGCTTAAAAACTCTCAAAAAAGATCTTAGTGTCATTAAGTCAAGAATCGGAGAGCATCCTCTTCTTGATACACATACAAAACAGACATGCAAGCTCGAATTAAAAAGAATAATAGATATCGCTCGAGGGAATAAACCGAAGAAAGTGGAGGTAATAACAGAAGTTCCCAAGTCTATACTTACGCTTGTGGATGTAAATGAGAGTTTTATAGCAGGTTTGTGGCTTCATGACCATATCCGAATAGATGACGAAGGAATCCTGAAATTTTCACCAGAACTGGCAGGGCTACTTGATGATAACGCGCTTGAAGCGATTTTCAAATTTTCTTCAAAAGAAAAACTTGAGACGATAAACAGTATTGCGCTTGCCAACTATCCACGTCTTGGCATAAAGGCACCTGCACTTGTCTGGAAATATTGCCCATCTGTCGATGTGTCTGTCTACTCTTGTGTGAGTGATATTCCTCGACGTTTTTGTAACCACAGCCTTGTCGTTGAAGATACAAGGATTCCTGTGAATACTGAATTCCTTTCGATACTCAGTCCCTACTTCAAGGTCCTCTTTACAACATCTATGAAAAAAGGGGGCAAAAAACATGAAACAGAGCTTCATGAGATGGAAATGCGTCAAGTGAGACGCTGTTTGAATGCTCTCACAGGAAAATTCAAGCCATCTGAAGTAGAGGATATCAATGTGGCGCTTTCTATGTTGCATCATGCCGAGCAGTTAATGCTGCCTCAAGAGCTTTTAGAAGATATCTCTAGCGCTCTTTTCAAGATTATCTCTACTATATCTCTGAAAAATCTTCCAAAGCGGCATCCGATGAAACCTCTTGAAAGTATAGCAGGAGCTCTGGAGCCCTATTTTGCAGGGGACAAGTACAGAAGCTTA
>CAYOTQ010000052.1:0-7849 GCA_964406915.1 uncultured bacterium | reverse complement strand
AAGACAGAGGCTATAGCCTTATTGCTGCTCAAGCGGCCCGGTTTATAAAGACTCATTTGGTAAAGAACGGTGTGTTGATGCGGCGTTTCCGAGAGGGAGATGCACGCCATAAGGCGATCTTTGATGACTATGCATTTTTAATCAAAGGACTCCTGACACTCTTTGAGACAGGCTCCGGAACAGAGTGGCTCCAGTGGGCGATAGAGCTCGCGGATACTGCAGAGAAAAAATTTAAAGCAACAAATGGAGCCTTTTACCGCTCAGATGAGGCAGCTGAAGAGCTGCTTGTGAGAAAAACGCATTTTTCTGACGGTGCAGAACCCTCTGGCAATGCCGTCCACACAGAAAATCTTCTTCGACTCTGGCAGCTGACAGGTCAAGAGCGCTTCCGAAGCCAGGCAGAAGATGTTCTCAAGGCTTCCAAACGTTTTATCGACGTCTATCCATTAGGGTATTGCTACCATCTCATCGCGCTTCAGCGCTATCTTGACACACATAAAGCGCTTTGTGTTGTCAGCCTTAATGCCAGTCAGCAATGGCGAGAGGAAATCAGCCATATGCTCGCGCATAAAAAATCAGCACATCACTCTTATTTCTTTATAGAGCCTACAGATACAAATTTCCCCAATTACCCTGTGGTGAACAATCAGACAACGCTCTACATATGCCGTGAGGGAGTATGTCAAGCGCCTCTTACTGAAAAAGAGGCTATCTTACAGGCTTTAAGTCAACTATGAACCTATCCGTAAATTCATGATAGGCATGTAGCTTTGATGGCTAAAAACAGCGGAAATTCACTGCGTGCCCGATTTTCCCACGCGCTTGCTTTGCCTGTGCTGACTTTGTCCGAGCACCACTCTTCCAGTCCTGTCACCGCAAATCCCGCTTCTGTCAGTGCTGAAATATAGGCCGACAATGGCAGGTGGAAGGAAATTGTGGTCTCAACTTCTTTTTTTGTTGTCTCGTGGCTTGGGTGTGTGGTAATAGGAATCTTTTGCGGTGTCATGTAGCAGTTCATCCGGCGATATTGGATTTTTGAGGATTCATCAAAGCCCCAGCTGCTTTGCCTCGGGATGCGAAAGCAAGGATGGTTCATGACAATGACACAGGTACTCGAAGGTGCAAGAAATGGCTTCATTGCCTTAAATACAGCCACAGGATGTTCAATATTCTGGATGGCTAGAAGGCAGGCTGCATGAGAAAAACGCCTTTCTTTTGGAAGAGGAAGAGGTTTTGTAATATCTGCCACAACAAATTGACGGGAGGGATCATCTTTATGATACTGCTTTGCTTTTTGGATCAGAGCTTTTGCCCCATCAATGCCTACGTAGCCCACCTCCTGTGGGATATGCCTGGCGAGTACGCCTTGTCCACATGCGAGATCGAGGAGGATGGACTCTTTTTTGAGGCGTAGCAGCGAACATACTTTTGGGATGATCACATTTTGGTGGTAGTGGTGGCCCCAATATCCAACAATTGTGTCATACCAAGAGCTACTGTTTTGCCAAGCTGTATGAGGTATTTTACGCATAAAAATTGATGTTTTACTATATTCACTATATACTCTAGCACAGAAAAGGATTATCGTGTACGCATGACAGAAGAAACTCCACTTCAAAAAACTCTTAAAGAGATTATGCAGACAAGAAACTTTGATCAGCTGCATCCCTATTCTGATAGTCAGCTGTGGGTCTCTATGTCTTTGGATGAAAGGCAGGCGCTGTCCGAGCTGTTTCTCCAAGCCGCAGAAGCTGAGATCAAACATCAGAAATCGGAAGAGCCCCTTAGAGAAGAGACTCTACTGGTTGCAAAGAAAATGTTTCATACTGCAGTGGCACTGACTCCGTCAAATCCCTACATTTGGTATCGTCGCGGCTGTGCCTATATGGGCAATGATGAACCAACATTTCTAGAAGAAGCCTCTCTTTGTTTTGAACAGGCAGTTACCTCTGATCCTGGCTATTTTGATGCCTGGTATGCTTGGGGAAGTGTGCTTATGCATAGAGCTTCTCTGTCTGGCGAGCTTGACTATATCAATCAGGCAAAAGAAAAATTTTTGCAGGCAGAAGCTCAAATGCCTGCCTCTTGCGACAGTAAAGCACAGTTTTTTTGGCATTTTGGTCTTGTCTGGTTTACCATTGCGAGAACTTCTGGAGAAGCGGGAGACTTTCATACCGCCCATCAGCTGCTGCGTAAGGCTTTTAATTTTGGCTTGTCGCGAAGAGATTTTTTTCACGATTTCGGCAATATCCTCGTAGCGCTTGCTATGCTGATCAATAGCCAAGACATGCTGATCGAAGCTGCCCAATGGTATGAGCGCTCTGTTGATATTCAAGACAATAAATGGGAAAGTGATCACGAAATTGCCACACGTTATTGTAATTTAGGCTCATGCTACAAGCTGATTTTTGAAAAAAGCCATGACACCTCTCACTACGAGCGAGCAAAAAATAGCTATTCCACAGCCCTTCACTATCGCGATTCACTTTTTAGCGCCTTCCTATTCTCGGGAATTCTTGAATTATTTGCAGCTAAGCTATGGCAAAATGTCGAACATCTGGAAAGCAGCGTGGATATGTTGAAACAAGCCTCTTTGCAAAAGGGATTTGAAGAGCATCCACTGCTTTTGGCTCGCTGGTCTGAAGCACAGAGCCTGCTTGGCTATCATGAAGAGAGCCTTGAGCAACTCTCAAAAGCACAAGATCTTGCAAAGAGGGTCTTAGAGCTTGCTCCTCAGAAGGCAGAAAGCTGGTTTGCCATCGCCCTTGTCTGCTACCAGTTTGGCCGTTATTTTTCTGATCATGCCTATTTTTTGCAGGCGTGTGAATATGCACAAAAGGGACTATCGCAACATCCGGAAGATGGCCAATTATGGCATATTCTTGCTGTCGCCAAGTTTTCTATCAGCGAGACAACACCTGATACAAATACAGATCTTTCTCTTTTAGAGGAGTCTCTTCTTTGTTTCCATCATGCAGCCAAGAGTGATCTTTGTCAGATGGGATGCTTCTGGAATGATTGGGGTATTGTCTTATTAAATATTGCAGAGTTGACCCAAGATCCAAAGCTACTGCAAGAGGCACTAGATAAATTTGAACAGGCGATTTTAAGACAGGAACATACCAATCTTGAATGGCTCGTTCACTATGCCAGTGGATTGGACTTGCTTGGCGACCTTACAGATGATGAAGAGTCTTATGAGAGAGCTGCTCAAATTTTGACACATGTTGTCACCAACGATCCAGAAAACCTAACAGCTACCTACCAGCTGGCGTTAGTATGGAGTCACCTTGCAGAACTAGCTTCCGATCTTGGCGCCTATCAAAAAGCCATTGCCTATCTGCAAAAAGTAGTTGAAGAAGATCCAGAGGATGAAGATGCGTGGGGGGATCTGGGCCTCGCTTATATTCATGTTGCAGAACTTTCTGCCGATCCAAATGAAGCGCCGGTGCGCAAGTCTCTCTATGAGCTTGCCGAACACCATTTTTTGAGAGCACTGTCTCTTGGAAATCAATTTGTCTACTATCACATGGCGTGTCTTTATGCCTTGCAAGCCAATTTCCCAGACGCTGTCTCTTTTCTTGAAAAGGCGTTAGATAACAAACTCTTGCCGCCTCTTGAAGATCTCATGGAAGATGAATGGCTTGAGCCGTTGATCCATACCTCTCACTTTCAGCATTTTAAGAAGCGTTTCGCCCCTGAGAAACAATAAAATAATTTCTTGAAAATAACAATAAATTATGTTTTGCTAGAGGTAGGAAGTAGTAACGATTATCAGTTAGTGAGGGTTATATATGACCGACGCTCTTAGTAAGGATACGCAAGCGACATCTTCTTGGCATGTCTCTTTTCCAGCTACAGATACATCGCAATCTTCAAAAATCTCTCAAGTTGGATCTCATCGTGTGAGCCTGCTTGATAAGATGGTCAGTTCACTAGGAAAGCCGGCGGCTCGGATGGCCTCTTTAATTGACAGTATTTTTTTGAGATTTCAATCAAAAGAAGGAACAACACCAGCATCTCCTGCTGCCATTTCTCATCCAACGACCAGCAAGGAAAAGATACAGGAGTCCGTCGAGAAAGTCGGCTTAGCGTCCGAGTGTGCCAAGGTTGATCTTCTGAATGACAAGCAAAAAATTGCGTTGGCTCTGAAAATTGCGGAGAAAATGAGAACTGATCCTGAATATTTTGATAAGCTTATGAAGAATGAATCCTTTGTGAAACTACTTGACTGGTGCTGCAATGAAAAGGTACGCGCTCCTGAAATGTTTAGGTTTCTGGTAGACTACCACAAATATAAAAATAATCCATCAAGCACGACATGTCGAATTCTCTATAGAAATTCCATCGATCCCGGTTATGAGACTAAATCTGGAGCGGAGAGCAATTCCTCTATTAATTTGAGCAGTGACGGTCAAACAAAAGTAAAGAAAGACTTTGGCCATCTTATTCGTGACTATGATACTAACAAAGCAACTATTGACGCACAGCTGGATAAGATGTATCAAGCTCAGGTGCAGTTGTTGAGAAGAAATATTCGCTAGTAAAGTCGTTATTAACCTGAGTTCTGGCTACTTGCCTTTTAGCTGTTCGTAGTACGCGAGTACAGCTTCGTATACGTCCATCACCAGCGGTGGATGCTCAACAAATCCATTGCGCTGTTTCCTGAATTCAAAAATAGTTTTTGGGATATTGACTACAATTTTATCTAGATCTGCGCCAGCTTTCAGCTGAGCGTCAATCTGGCGACACAGGAAGTGACTGGCTGCGACAGTTCCACTCCTGCCAACACCATGTTTACTCTGAACAACAATTGGCCCTGTAGTTTCCGTATATACCTCTTTCATCCTGTTGAGCATTCGCAAAAAGAGCTTTTGACTAGGCATACTATGATCTTGATGCCAGCCATCATAATGAAGATGGGTGATGGTCTTGCTGTACATTCCCTTTTGCGCTAAAAGAGTTGTCTCATAAAGCGACACACCTCGCTCTTTTCCAAGAAGTGTCGTTGTCAGATACGTCACTGTCCATCCATCATGTGTGCTCAAGGTTTTTATTTTCCAGAAGTTATTGATTCTGTCGCTTGCTTCTGTTTGTTTAAGGGCAGTCACAAAGAGGGTGCTATTTTGCTGCAGCGCAAGATCATACAATACTCCTATCTGCTCCATGGTACGTGGACATGCATAAATGAGGTATTTGCCATCATTTTCAATATGCAGATCACTGGCGTTGAGATTGCAGCTCTGGCGCTGCCTGCCCATGCGTAGAATAGAGAGGTTTGTGTTAAAATCATGAGGCTTTCCTCTCTTCTTCTGAGATTCTAAAAATTGAAAAAAGCGAATCTCGATTTTATCTGTAATCTTTTCAAATCCATGCATTTCCTGTTCTTTTAATTTTTCTATCTGTTTTTTTAACTTTGAGAGGCTAGTCGCCTCTTTAGAAAAGGAATAGTATGATTTGTGAGCTGCGGGTATGTCTGCTGCCTCAGCGATTTTGCGATGGACATAGTCGCCTAGTACCGAATAGACATTAGCAAGCTGTGTGGCTTGTGCAAGTAGATCATTGCGCTGTAGGCGAAAGGCAAAGAGTATATTTGGAATATTGACGGTTATATCATGAATAGAAATGCCATGAGCTAGCTGACGATCTATCTCTTTTCGTAAGTAATGACTGACGGCCGTTGTACCCGTTCTACCAACACCTCCATGGCAGTTAATGGCGATGGGGACCTCTTCTCGTACTCCTTGCAGTTCAATGATACGATCAAGAAGCGTATGAAAGAGAGGCTCGCTTGGCATGGCTTCGCGATCGCGCCATCCTTCGTAGTGCAGGTGAGTGAGCTCTCGTACTTCTCCAGAAGTGTGTGTGGCAGTAATAGAGGTCTCGAGGATTTTCGGCTCGTTGAGGCCGCCGGCTTCTCTGGGGGCTGTTTCAAGGGTTTTAACACTCTTTACAGCAAATGACCATCCGCTCGGGGTGATGATTTTTGCAAGATTTTCTTGTCTCCAGTAATTATTCAACTTGTCTTCGGCTTCTGTCGATTCCAAAAGCGAGACAAAGAGAAAGACCTTTTGCTGCATAGCTGCTTCAAATAGAAGATTTGCTTCTTCAACATCGCGAGGACATGCGAATAGGAGGTACTTTCTACCATGTTCCATCACGACGTCGCTTGCATTCAAGGGGTAGTCTGGGACTGGTATGAGTTGATTTTTTGCTAGATTATCCTCGTATGAATGACCTGTTGCTTTTATATGTTTCTTGACATGACGCCTGGTTCGTAGGTTTAACTTTAACGCATGTTCAAAAAAATTATCGCGTAGGATTTCTGCTCGCTGCTTTATTTGGCTGACTTTGCAAGTATGATCAGCATAGACATCATCGGCGCTCGTACTAGAGGCTCCTAACATTGAAAAAACAGTCTGAATGACACATACAAAGAGCAAGATACGCATACTCTACATCCTCTACAAATTCAGGTTGCAGGTGTTATAGTAAGCATGAAAAAAAAATTCAATCGAAAAAATTCAATCAAAAGAAAATGCAAGCAAAAGAAAATTTAAGCAAAAGAAAATTTAAGCAAAAGAAATTTTTGCGAAACAGCTCTCAGTATGTGCCACTTGGCTTTCAAGCTACGTTAGAGAGGCCTCTTCTACTCCGCTCATATCCAAGTGTTCAGGCCAAATGCTTTTGATAGCCGCAAGAAGCTCGCGCTGCTCTCTAGAAGAAAAGGCTCTGCAATGACTATTGTGTTCAATCTGGCCGCCTTCACCCCAATATTCAGCATCATTCATTTCAATTGTGGTGATCTTTTGCGCATTATGTGCAGGCGCTCTTTCAACGACTGATCGAAAAGCAGCCGATGGTCGAACCAGTTCGTCTCGATCGTTATATAATACGACGACATGTCCTCGTAGAGAAGAAAAGGCCTTTTCTGCATTCAAGCGCCAGTTGAAAGACTCAGCCATAAGTGCTGCACAATCACCAAAAACTGGTACTACAGAGCGGATCACTGCTTGAAGATTCTTGAATGATCTCTCGTTGATATGATGCAAAGAGATATCTTCTTTTACAAGCTCTGCTGCGGCACATGCTGCTACAGCTCCTCCCAAAGACCGTCCGTAAAGAGTAATATCCTTTGGTGCAATCCCTTGAGTTAAAAGATGACGGACAGATGTAACACCATCTTCTATCAAATCAACATCAAATGTCAAAGATTCATTCCAATCACCTACACCACGCGTATTACAACAGAGCACATTGACACCTGCATTCTTATGCAACCAGAGCAAAAAATAAAATGACTTTTGCCAAATCTCTGCATTCCCGGGAAAATACAAAATAGTTCTACGTGTCGGATTTTGTTCAAGAGTATGTGTGAGATGAATCCCATTACAATGACCGATTCGTACGCGCTGTATCTGATCTTGTCTAATAGCGCTTGCATGAATCAGCTCATCTAGCTCTTGGTCTATGTCTTGAATTCCTTTAGCTGAGTAGATGACAAGGGCAGGAACAATTGCAAAAGCAATACCGCTTGCAATCCCTTCATAACAGACACGCTCGAACTTGCGCATCCACCCGCATACTGTGCAATAGGCCTGATCCATCTGCAAAAAGCAGTAAAGGGCGATCTCTACAATTTGCTTGGCAACAGTTGTGGCGGCAGTGGAAATACTGTCTGTGACAATCGCTTGGTTGCTGATCAGGAATTCTTGCGCTTTTGATAAGCTATCTACTATTGCGGACATAGTTCTAGTTCCTCTTGTAGACCTTGCTGAGGGATGATCTTTGCCGACCAGCCGCTCATATATATATGTGTGATGTCGAGGACCCGTCTCGGCTCTTCGCT
>CAYOTQ010000051.1:0-7887 GCA_964406915.1 uncultured bacterium | reverse complement strand
GGATATCGATGAGGGGTTTGCCTGCTTACGTCGATCCTTCCGATCCTGAACATTCGTTTTATTCTATTGCCACGGCGCGCCTGCCGCTTTATGAAGCAGCAGCAGATGCCGTGATTGACACCACATACCTGTCGGCAGAAGAGGTATGTAAGGAGATTGAAAAAAAATATGGGCAGTAATTCATTTGGAAAGCTCTTTACAATTACCACGTGGGGAGAGTCGCATGGAAAGGCAATAGGTGTTGTCATCGATGGCTGCCCTGCTGGCGTGGCTATTAGCGAAGAAGAGATCAACCAAGCACTTGCGAAACGTGCGCCTGGAGGTTCGGTATACACTTCCCCGCGGAAGGAAAAAGATGCAGTGCAGATCCTTTCAGGGGTGTTTGAAGGGATGACGACAGGCACTCCTATCTCGTTGATGATTGCAAATATGGATGCCTACTCTCGTGCCTACGCAGATATAAAGACCCTCTATAGGCCCGGACACGCTAATTTTACCTATTTGCAAAAGTATGGTCTTTTTGATTGGAGAGGTGGCGGACGCGCCTCTGCCCGCGAGACCGCTTCCAGAGTTGCAGCCGGTGCTGTAGCGAAAAAAATTTTACAGTCTATGGGTGTTGGCGTGCTTGCGTATCTTACGCAAGTAGGGCCTCTTAAGGTGTCTGTAGAAGATCAAGCGGTAGAACAAAGCGCCCTATTTTGTCCCGACAAACAGATGGAGCAAGAGATCATGCAGCTGATTGAACAGGCAAAAAGTGAAGGAGATTCTGTCGGAGGTGTTGTTCGCTTTGTTGCGACAGGTGTGCCGGCGGGTCTTGGAGACCCTGTATATGAAAAGCTGGAGGCTAAGCTTGCCCACGCTATGATGAGCCTGCCCGCTTCCAAAGGGTTTGAAATAGGCTCTGGCTATCAGTCTGTGCTTATGCGCGGCTCTGAGCATAATGACCTGTTTGAGAATGTGGAGGCTGCCATTAGCACAAAGACAAATTTTGCCGGCGGGGTGCTTGGAGGAATTTCTACGGGCATGCCACTCGTTGGCAGCGTGGCATTTAAACCCACATCGAGTATCAAGAAGCCTTTAGAGACGGTGACTACAGCAGGAGAGAAGGCTCTCTTTGAACTCCCGGAAGGCTCAAGGCATGATCCATGCGTAGCCATTCGTGCTGTTCCTGTGGTTGAAGCTATGCTGGCTCTTGTGTTAGTGGATGCTATGTTGATGCAAAGGAGTGCAAAATTATGACCCATCTGCCTGAAATTGTGATAGAAAGTGGGCTGTTGGACCACCTAGATACAAAATACCTGACTAAGCGCTGCGCCATCATTTGTGATGACATTGTGGCAGCTCTGTATGCAGAAATGCTCATGCGCCAATTGGGAGGAGAGATCCTTCTCTGCACGTTCCCTTATGGTGAAAGCTCGAAGACACGACGGACGAAAGAGCTAATAGAAGACCAGATGCTTGATCGCGGCTTTGGAAGAGAAAGCAGCATTATTGGTCTTGGTGGAGGCGTCGCCACAGATATTGCCGGCTTTGTGGCTTCTACCTATTGTCGAGGTATTCCCTATGTATCGATTCCTACCACACTCCTTGGCATGTGCGATGCAGGTCTTGGTGGAAAAACAGGAGTCAATGTCCCGCAAGGGAAAAATATGATCGGCACTTTCTACCAGCCAAAAGCGATTTATATCGATCCTTCTACGCTGAAAAGTTTGCCCCTGAAAGAAAAGAGGTGTGGAGCGGCAGAGATGATCAAGCACGGGATGATTGCTGATAGCAACTATTTTGCCTACCTGCAGAACAATCACAAGAGGCTTTTTCAAGAGCCCTATTTGACAGAGGCTATTTCAGAAAGTGTCAGGATAAAAAAAGAAATTGTCTTGGCGGACGAACGTGAGGTCACTGGACGTCGCAGTACCCTCAACTTTGGTCATACTGTGGCGCATGCACTGGAAAAGCTGTCCCACTATACGCTTTCTCATGGAGAGGCGGTTGCTATTGGCATCCTTGCCGAAAGCAAGATGAGTGGTATGGATACCGGGGCTATCAAAGATCTTTTGCTTGCCTTTGAATTGCCTATCCAGCCTTCCTTTTCTGTTTCTCCAGAGCAGCTCTATGATGCGATGAAACATGATAAGAAAGCTGTAAATGGCGTGCCTTATTTTGTGAAGCTGGAGGCAATTGGCCTGGCAGGTGCCTGCACTCCTGTGGAAAAACAGATGTTAGAGACTCTATGGTGAGCGATGATTTGTAGTGTTATTACTGGTCCTACTCTTATTCAAGCGCATAAGCAGCTCAAACAGGTGCAAACAGAGCTTATAGAGCTCCGTCTTGATCTTTTTGAAGAAAAGCCGCTAGAGGTGCTCAAGTCGGTGCAAAAAGTCACCTCTTGCGCTCTTGTCGTCACATTGAGAAGTCAGCAGCAGGGAGGTCAATATAGAGGTACCGAAGAAGAGCGTTATAAACAGCTTTTTCAGCTGGCTGCTTGTTTGCCTGACTATCTTGATATTGAAAGTCATGTATCTCCAGATATTATCCAGGAGATTGCACAGCGCTATCCATCAGTCAAAATTATCGTCTCTTCTCATGATTTTGAAGCTACTCCAGACGATTTGGATGGGCTATTTCAATCGATGCAAAGAACAGGTGCAAACCTCTATAAAATAGCACTGATGGCAAACAGTGTAGTAGATGCTATGCGCTTTCTTGCTTGGGCCAAAGACAAAACAGAATCATTAATTGCCATTAGTATGGGGGAATATGGTCAGGTCAGCCGCATCATAGGGCCTGTACTTGGCAGCCCCATCACCTACGCTTGTCTGGAAGGCGAAGTGGCGCCAGGACAGCTTTCGGTCCAAGAGCTATTGCACTACTCTTTGAAAAAGGGCAATGCGATATATGGGTTGATTGGTGATCCGGTGACCAAGAGCATCAGCCACATCACACACAATCAGTTGCTAGGAACACTCGGTGGCGTTTATGTGAAGATGCCTGTTCGTAGGGAAGAGCTCAAAGAGTTTTTGTATTGGGCACAAAAAATAGGCTTTTGCGGCCTGAGTGTGACCATGCCTCTCAAAGAGGCAGTTGTCCAGTATGTAGACATTTTGGATCCTGATGCTGAGGCTATTGGCGCTGTCAATACTCTCCATTTTAAAGATGGACAGATCTTTGGCTACAATACCGATGGGAAAGGGGCGCTTGAGGCCATTGAACAGACAGGACCTGTTGCTGGCAAGCAAGTGGTGATTTTAGGAGCGGGTGGGGCAGCACGGGCGATTGCTTATGAAGCGATAAGGCGGGGCGCTGATGTGACGATTCTCAATAGGGATGAAAAGAAAGCAGAGGCTATAGCTGCACGTTTTGGATGTCGCGGAGGTCCTCTTGATACACCAGGAGAGTATGACCTTCTGATTAACTGCACACCCCTTAAAATGCCATGTAATGAAGAGGCTCTTTTGCCTGGCCGAGTAGTGATGGATATCACTACACTTCCGAAAGAGACACCGTTGATAGCGGCGGCCAAGCAAAAAGGTTGCCGGGTAATTTATGGCTGGCAGATGTTTGTGCAGCAGGCCCTTGGGCAGTTCTCGCTCTGGATGATGGATGATCGCTGTTAGAGTATATTGACTTTTTCAGCTTCTTGACGCATCATAAGATCATGAAATACCAAGCAGTCGTTTCTCTATCTTCTTTGCTGCTGCTGCGCCGCTAGGCGCATTATCCTTTTGATTCCTCACATCTCTTTATTTTTTTATCAATTTTGCAAAGGAAGATATATGCCTTCGTTTACTCATAAATTAGTCGCTGTCATGAATGAAAAGATCGAAACCGGTGTGCTCATGAATGCTCTTGCCCATATGTGTATTGGCTTTGGGGCTGAGATTGGCAAACTCCCGCTTCGCCTGACAGACTATCGAGATGCCGGCAATGGCTCTCATCCAAATATTTCCGAGATGCCATTCATGATCTTGACGGCAAATTCAAATAAGATTCGTACACTGAGAAAATCTGCTCAAGAAAAGGGAATTTTATTTGTAGATTTTACTGACACAATGACGATTGGCAGCTACGAGGAGCAGCTTGCTCGTACCAGGGAGACGCCGGAAGAGGCGCTTGTATATTATGGGATTGTTCTCTTTGGTCCATGGGAAGAGGTTTCTGAGTTGACGAGAAAGTTTTCGCTGCTGAAGAAATAGTTAATTTAATTGAGATAAATTTTATTGCTCATGTAACATGATCGAGAATATTTTAATATAAGGTTAGTTTACATGAGCTTTCAGTTTAATAACGTTCCGCAATCTACGAGCTCTTCGAATTCTTCTTTAGTATCTTCTCTCGCTTCATCTGCTGATAATCAGGCCCAGGGTGTGTACTTGCCTTTTCATACAATCAAACAGATGGCGCAGTCTGGTTGTATAGTTCCTTTCGTGCAGAAAGCTTCTCCTACTGCCGATCTCAGGCCACTAGATGCCGAAACTTCATGTTTTCAGGTTATGAAGGCGCTTGCTGTGATTTTTTCAGGCCATACACAGGTTCCCTCTATCACAGAGAAGTTGCTACATAATCACTGTAGTCAATCTGCTGTTGCATTAGCCGATAAGTTCGGTTGGACCTATAAAATATATGCTCTTTTTTTTGGGCCTATGTTGGCAGAATATAATAGGCAGTGCTCTCCTACTGAACATTTCAAAACAAAGATTACTACGATTATTGACAAAGATCAGCCGTTAGCCTTGGATAAATTTCAGCAACATATCCAGACAACTTTAGCAGCGACTTGGTCTTCCCAGCCTGTACCACAAAAAATAGCGGGGCTTCAAAAAGCATTCACAGAGACAACATATAATTTTAATAAACCTACTTTAGATAAACTCAAAGAGACGTTTGAGGCTAACAATCAGCTTCTACGTCCAAAGAAATCATTTATCTACTACATCGCTATACGCGAACCTGCCTCATACGAACCAGACGAATCCCCTAAGTTTGGTATTTATCACGCCTTTGCAATCGAACAATTTTTACATCCTCACAATAATTGTGGGCATTTTCGAATTTATTCGACATGGAGAAGAACAACAGCTCTTTCAGACTTTTTTAAAAAAATGAATTACCAAGAAAATGGTGAGGGTTGTTTTACTCAAGATCAAATGAACGCTTTTATAGATCAATTCCAATTTTTGGTGTGTCCTTCACAGAAGACTGATAGTGAAAGAAGTGCCATTCGAGAGTCGCTCTTTGGGCGTTCCACAGATCCTGTAGAGCCACCCATTACATGGTTTGATATCAAGAATCGTTATTTGAATGGCTTATCTGTGGTGTACGATGTACGGGAATTCGATCCAAATCAATGTCAGAAGAATTTTGACGAATTTCGCAAACTACACAGAATTTAGACCAATCTCTGTTCTGTTATCTCTTCTTCAAAGATAGTCTCTCGGCTTCCACCCTCTAAGGTGGAAGCTATGCATTTCTCTTGTCTCTTCGAATCATATGCTTAAAGTTTTCATAAAGACTTTGATAAATGAGTGTCTTGTATGGTAGAGAGGGCAAAAAAGGAGAGCCATTATGAGAGCTGCTATTTTTTGTGCTTTATTTGCTTGTATCTTCCAGACCTGCATAGCTGACGAGAAGCCTCAGATCGAAAAAATTTCTGCCCTACAAGCAGATGAAAATAGCGGTATGCAAGTATCAGTGGGAGATGGTGTGACGAATGTCACTATCAATAGCTTCCATGTAAAAATTACAGCGCAGCAGAGAATGCAAGATAACATGGTCCAAGTCATTGCTTTTCCTCTTGACCAGGGCGTGCAATTTCGCATTGAAGGTGTCAATTTTGTACAAGGAACGCAAGGAGCGAGCATGAGCGGCTGGACAGCCCAAGTGCATGGTGTTTTCATCTTCCCAACCAATAACCAGACCATGGCGCGCGTGTCCAAAACAGTGCCTGTGCAGCTTACAATGGTGGATCAATTTACGGTCTCTTCTGATGAAGCGCAATTTCAGGGCAATCCCTGTGTAGAACAGCCACTGCCTCAATAGTCAGCTGAATGTGAGATACTGGAAGGTAGCTGCACTCCTGTGTGTTGCTCTGGCTCTCTTTTTTTTACTGCCTGTAGAAAAGAGAGTCTTAGTTGTCATTCCGTCACAGCATGAAAAGCAGCTTGTCCAGCAATTTCCCTATGCATTCACTTTTTATCAGCTACCCTGCAAAGTAGATATGCCAACAGCTGTGGAGGAGATCTGCAGTCTGGCAAAACAAGAGGGTGTTGATGGGATTGTCAGCAGCCAGGATCATGTAGGGGCAGCGCTCGCGAGCATTGCAAGTGCAAAACTGGGTCTTATTGGTCCAGATCCAATCCCTCTTCTGACCTGCCAGCATAAATACTACTCACGTCTTGTGCAGTTGGCAAGTGTGCCAGAGGCAACTCCTCAGTTCAGCCTGGGGCTCAATTTGCCATTTCCCTGTTTTGTCAAGCCTGTTCGCTCCTCTTTTTCTCGCTTTGCGCAAGTAGCTCACTCAGCAGAGGAGGTCCGAATGCCCACGAAAGATTTCTTTGATCATTTTGACCAGCTGATTGCCTATGCCACTCCTTTTGAACCATGTACGGAGCGCCTGCTTGCAGAAGAGCTTCTCCAGGGTCTTCAAGTTACATGGGAAGGCTTTGTTTCTCATTCGCAGGTAGAGACGATAGGGATTGTCGACTCTGTCATGTTTCCTGGCACCCTCTGCTTCGAGCGCTTTGAATATCCTTCCCAGCTGCCTGAAAATGTGCAACGGCGTATGGAGGTGATTGCTAAAAAATTTATTACCTATGTCGGATTAGATAATACACTGTGCAATATTGAGTTTATGTACAATCCAATGCAGGATCGAATCTCTATCATCGAGTGTAATCCTCGCATGGCACTGCAATTTTGTGACCTGTATGAAAAGGTAGACGGTACAAATAGTTATGAAATTGCCTTATCGATTGCTACAGGATCACAGCCTGTAATAAAGAAAAACCAAGGAAAACATCGGATTGCTGCCAGCTTTGTCTTGAGGCGATTTCAAGATGCTTTGACACTAGAGGTGCCGACAGCAGAGGAGCATGCGAGGCTCAAAAGTCGATTTTCAGACGTCCTTATTCTGATTGACTGCAAAGTAGGGAAAAAACTCTCCGACCTCTTTCAGGATGGTAAGAGCTATCGTTATGGTCTGATCCATCTCGGCGGTCAAGATAAAGAAGAGCTGCTGCGCTTTTATGAAGAGTGCAAGGAAGCGCTTACCTTCACATTTAAAAATATTGATTGATTGTAAAAATAATTTGATAAAGTGTGCGGTCTGTGGTAAGGAAGGGAAAAAAGGACAAAAACTATGAAAGCGATGATTTTCAGTATGTTGTTTGCATGTCTTCTTCAGCCTTGCATAGCGGCTGAGGCGCAAGCTGCTCCCAAGACCCAGCAGCCTGAAGATATCGGGTATCAGAGTGATGACCGTGTGAAGCTTGACTTTAGTCAAGGGGTGACTAATGCCTCTATTTTAGGCTACCGTGTGAAATTCACAGGGCAAGTAAGAATGCAAGACAAGATGGCCCAAGTGATGGCTATTCCTCAATCGCAAGGGATAGAGTTTCAGATTCAAAATGTGACCTTTGAAAAGGGGACGCAAGGGCTTAGTCTGAGCGGCTGGACAGCAAAAATCGACGGCGTCTTTAGCGTGCGAGTCAATACGCAAACAACTGTTCGGATTCCAAAGACGATTCCGGTACGACTTACGTTGGTAGGACAATTTAGTGTTTCATCAGACCAGGCGCTGTTTCAGGCAAATCCATGCGTCGAAAGGCCGCTGCCTAAGTAACCTGAGTTCTGGGTTTTTCTCTTTGAAATACAGGATCTTCCGGTCATATT
>CAYOTQ010000050.1:0-7922 GCA_964406915.1 uncultured bacterium | reverse complement strand
GCGCGCAATTTCAATCTCTTTGGCATTCTAAACCATTTCCACAGTGCCAATTCGCTGGATACGTTCGTGTGCACGATTGTATCCCTCTTGTGTTGTCCAGATAATATGATCATCGTGGGCAGAAGATTCTTGCTTTTGGTCTTTGGCAAGTTGTGGATGCGCCACTTCTGCAAGCGATCTGAGAATCTTCTGGTCATGATCCGAAAAACTGCGGCATTTTGATGCCAAGAGCAAAAACTCTTTCACGATGCGATCAGAGGCTTCTTTAAAGTAGGAGCGGACCAACTCAAAACGATTGTTTGTCATCAAGCCATACATTTTCTTAAGCAAGTCTCGTGATTCTGCCTTAAAATCTAGCGAACTCATCAAAATCAAAAATGCCTCAAAAAAGAGACTTTTGTTTTCAATGTCCTGGTATAGCTCTTCTTCCTGGTTGATGATTTTTTGGAAGTACCACAGCAGAGCTTCTGGATGCTGTTTAGGATGATTCTTGAGAAATTCAATCTGCTTTGTCACTTGCTTTTGGTGTTGCGGGACGCTCAGCTCCTTGAAGATGTAGTCTCGCAGTTGATTTGGCTCAATAGTGAAGAAGACTTTGAGGAAGATCTCTGCCCAGTCTGTACGCAGCGCTTGAATAGTGACGAGAAGACGCTTCTTTAATGAGATGATATCTATATCGCGAAGAATGGCTTCTACATCCTGCAGGGTCTGAATACTTTTTTTCAAATCTTCCTGCTGGGTGTTGCAGCCAAGAGGCTGGTCCAAGAAAAGAAGGACTTGCAAGAGCTCTGCCTGAGAAAGTGTTGAGGATACCAATAGAGATTTCACTTTTGAGGTGATAGCCTCTTTGAGAGAGGCGTCTTTAAGAAGCTCGGGGAAGTCTCTTACAAGGCTATTTGCCGCTTGCAATATTTCCTGAAAGTTTTTTTTGCCTACAAATGCTTTTGTCACGCGATCTTCGGATGAAACGAGGCCTTTACGCAATTTGAATGGCTGTTTTGGGTTGTCTGGGCTTTCAATGAGGGGGTCTTTTTTGAGTTTGCTTCTAGCCTGCTGCCACCATTTGGAATATTCATCTTCAAGGATGACAACATCGACTAACAGATCTTTAATTTCCGCTGCCGTTTTTGATCCTAAGTCGCGCAAAATATGATGCACGATTTCTGCGGGGTTTTCTTTTGCCTTTGCTTCCAAGCTGACAGGATCTGCAAAGCGGGCAGCCAGAAAATGAGTCTTTGCAATAGGCAGCACCGTTTTGAAGGCGTTCTTGAAGGAGATATCGCGTTTTCCTCCTTGCAGATTTTCAAACTCAACAGATACCTGCTCTCGGAGAAACGAGAAGTCGACAATTTCACCTACCCCCCACCCTGCAGTATGAAGGACAAAATTGCCTTTTTCAATATGATTGAGCAAGAGAAAATTAGACAGAACGCCTTGGAAATTATCTTTGGTGCGCATGCCCACAAGCCGTAGTTTGTCGGTAAATCCTGGGACTTGGGCAAATTGTTTGTTGAGAAGGTCTTTGGCTACGTGAAAAAGAGCTTCGCTATTGGTCGTTTGCAGGTCAAAGAGCAGCTGCAATGCTTGGAGTTGAACGGCCTCCTCTTGGATCAGGAGTGCAAGAGGCAAAATTGCTTCTACATACTGTCCAAACGGCTTGCCAAAATCTGACTGCTTGATCAGCTGTAGGATTTCGATAATTTCTGGCCCATCCACAAGATCACCATGGCAATACTCATGCCATAGTTGCATAATTTTTGAATGTGCCCGCGTTGCGATGGCGTTGCGAAATTCTTCAACGTATGCCATTTTTCCCTCTATTTATAGAGAGAAAGTATAACGCGCCTATGAATTAATATCAACGATCTCTCTGCTATTAAATAAATTTTTTTATTGGTAGAATAAAAGTTAAGAGGGAGATCCAGAGAAATATGGCCGGCGAGAAGGAAGAATACACGAACGTTTTTGATGCGGCATCGAAACTGGGGAAAAAAAAGGCAACAGAAGCAAGCAAGGTACCACCGGCAGTGCAGCAAAAGCTTACTGACGAGGAGATGAAAGAGTCCTTTGATCGATGCAAAAAGCTGTATGAATTGATTGCTGATACGATTGATAGAGCATTGACAGAAAAAAAACTCTCCTTTTCGGCTTTGGAAGAATATTTCAACACTTCTAACAATTTTAATGATGAACAGTGGCGATTGATTCAATCAGAGAAAAAAAAGGTGCAGCAACAATTAAAAGAGCTGGTCGCTGTTCGTGAGCGTTCTGAGTCGAAAAAGGCAGAGAAAAAAGAAACAAAGCCTAAGAGCATGCAGGTAAAAAGCCGCTGGATTTCAATGAGATAAAATAAGACAATTCCCAATAGAAAGAATAACTATTCATTTTGGGTTGCAATGTCTTCTATGCTTGTTAATTATCATTCTCTTGATTGCTCAAGCCAGCTGAAAGAATGTCACTCTGCATTTCAGATATTAAATACTGTATATCGCGCTAAGTTTACATGTCACATTACCTGTATGAATGGTAATCTTGCCATGGCAACAAGAAGCTCTCATATATCTGATCAAGAACTTCTCTCCCTAGTAGCAACTCTTTTTGAAAAAGTGCTGTTACATCCACCGATGTCCAGCCAAGATGTGCAGAAAGTCAAAGAATTACAAGAATATGTCACGAAGTTTATTGAGAGAGATAAGATTCTCCAACAGAGTGTGGAGGCTGAATGTCTCACGCACTGGCTGTTTCATAAGCTGCATGCCACGGCGCTAGAGCGAGGGGTGTCACAAGAGGACAAAAAGCCTTCATTCGATATCGAGCGGCTTCTTCTCAGGCCAGTTCTTTCGGTCGATGAAAACAGACAGCTTCTTCGAATACTTTTTTTATGCAGCGGTATATATGATAGTCTTCTCTTGCTGAGAGATGTCATCCAGCTTCGTCAACAATGTACTAGAAAGTTTGACGAGCTGTTCCAGAAAAAAATTTGCACTGTGCCTCTGGACGACCCTTTTGACTTGGCCATTAATTTTGAACACATTTCCGACCTTCGCGAGATTCCTCCTCTTTATCTGGTGTTGCAGATGCAAGGTTTAGGTTTTCCTAAAGAAGAGAAAAAGCAGAGCTGGTATCCATTATTTAAAAAGTTAGTAACCAGCAAAGTGCCAGAAGAGATAAAAAGTCACTGCTACCAGATTTTGGATGCGCTCAGTACGTATCATGAGTATTGTGCTCTATTCCAGAAGACGGTGAAGCCGCTTTTTTTTACATATCGAAAAGAAATGGAACAAGCGCTTGATGCCGATTGTATGAAGCGGCTTTTCTCGGTTGTTTATACAAGAGATCGAATAAGTACCGTGAGAACCACATATATGTCTTATTTGTTTAAAAAGACAAAACAATGCTCTAGATACAAGCTTCACTATTTATCCATAGAACTGGACAAACAGCAGCAGTTTGCTAATGCTCTTCAGAGAACGATAGAAGATTATCTCGTTGTGGTGCAAGGCGGCGATCTGTATTGCCGGATTTTTCAAAAAGCGACAGATGCTAATGGATTTGCAAAAAATAGGTTCATTTCTCCAGAGCAGTTTGCTCAGAAAATGAAGGTTTTGCAAGACCCAGTGCCTTCAAATCCCTCGTTTACACAAGCCCTTCTTCATGAAGAAGAGGAGGATCTGCGTCGCCTTCAAAAGGCCATGCAAGAGCTGTGTCTTTCAACAGGAGCTCCGGTTTCGCAGCCTCCGAAAAAGATAAAAAAGAAGAAAGTAGATCCAGTTGTCAGTGTGCCATCATCTCCAGTTACAAATACGTATGTCTATCATCCTCGCGTGATGAGGTGGTGGAGCCAAAATCCAGAGGTAGATCCATTTGTTCAGGATCCTATCTACCAACATTGCCTTCCAGAGACGCAAAAGCGCATACGTTCTGAACATGCCTTTGCGCTCGCAGTAGATAGATATGCCATGAGGCAAAAGAAAACAAATGGGCAAATTGTCGTGGTTGGAGAGCTCGTTGGACATGGCGCGGTCAAGCGCGGAGTATTTGGATATGCATTTGATGAAAAAGGAGTCTGTTATCATCGCCATTTTACTGAAAAGTGTCTGACAGAGGTGTGTCTGGCTTTGTTTCAGAAAGGCAGCTATCAGCTGGACTTTCCTCCTTTGTTACAGGATGAAAAAAAGCCTGCTTCTTTGGCGGAGATAGTGAGTGATGATGGAAGTGTTGTAGAGTCTGAAACTGATGAAATTGTGGTAATTAAAAACCCGAGCGACAATACGCTCATTCGACTGTGTCATTTTCTCTAATGCAGTTTGGAAGAATGAATGTAAAGCCGGTTGACATACGGCAATGTTCGATACTTATTGTAACAATTTGGCAGCTTGTTTGGCTCCGTAGGTAAAGATAAAGTCAGCTCCTGCCCGTTTGATACAGAGGAGAGTCTCCAGCAAGACTCTATCTTCGTTAATCCATCCCTTTTCTCCTGCTGCCTTGATCATAGCCCACTCCCCGCTCACCTGATAGGCGCCAATAGGCAGATTCGTAATTTCTCGAGCTTGGGAGATAATATCGAGGTTAGAAAGAGCTGGCTTGATCATCAACATATCTGCTCCTTCTTGCTCATCTAGCTGGCACTCAAGAAGGGCTTCTCTCGCATTTGCTGGATTCATCTGGTAGGTCTTTTTGTCCCCAAAATTTGGCGCGGAATCCAGTGCATGCCTGAAAGGTCCATAGAGGCCTGAGGCATATTTAGCGGCATATGAGAGGATGCCCACGTGCTGAAATCCAGCGGTATCGAGCGCTTGCCTGATGGCGCCGACTCTTCCATCCATCATATCGCTTGGAGCGACAATATCAATACCAGCCTCTGCAGCTCTAAGGCTCATCTCCTGCAGTACAAGTATCGTGGGGTCATTCACTACGTAGCCATTTTCATCTACGAGTCCATCATGACCATGATCTGTAAATGGATCCAGGGCAATATCGGCCATGACACATACTTCGGGAAAAGCCTTTTTGATTGCCCTTGTTGCCTGTTGCAGTAAATTGCCATGTCTTACCGCTTCACTGGCACTGGAATTCTTCTTTTCTTCAGGAGTATAACAAAAGAGATCGATTGCCTGCACACCTAGACGCAGTAGATCCTCTGTTTCTTTCAATACATTATCGATAGATAGACGATAGTTGTCGGCTAAACTCGCAATGGGCACTTTTTGATTGGAGCCTTCTAGAACAAATAAAGGAGCAACAAAGCAAGAGGGCGTCAGAAAAGTCTCGCAGACAAGCGAGCGGATAGCAGGCGTAAGGCGGTTTCTTCGTGGGCGACGACGGAGCATGGCATCCTCAGCTGTTTTTTTTGTTGCTTGCATAGAAAAAAGTGATTACCAATATAGTGAAACGGAGGGGAAATGTGGAACAAGAAAACGTAGCGTGGGCCAATCTGTTGCTTGAGCGTCTAAAAAAAGAGCTTGGAAAGGCAATAGTTGGACAGCAAAAAATGATCGACCGGCTTTTGATTGCTCTGCTGTGTGGTGGCCATGTGCTCCTAGAAGGTGTGCCCGGTATTGCAAAGACGCTTGCTGTCAATAGCTTGGCAAAAGCTCTGCAACTGGATTTCAAAAGGATTCAATTTACTCCGGATCTGCTGCCGTCAGACCTTGTTGGGACCTCTATTTTTCATCCCAAAGATGGTACTTTTTCTGTTCAGAAAGGGCCCGTATTTACCAATATTGTGTTGGCAGATGAAATTAACCGAGCCCCGCCGAAAGTACAATCGGCCCTTCTTGAGGTTATGCAGGAGCGACAGGTGACAATTGGAGGGCAGACGTTTGAGACTTCCTCGCCATTTTTTGTACTGGGGACTCAAAATCCAATTGAACATGAGGGCACCTATCCTCTTCCTGAAGCACAGACAGATCGCTTCATGATGAAAGTGATTGTAGAATATCCCAATCTTGAAGAGGAACAAGAGATTGTTAGGCGCGCCAACATCTCAACAGCAAGCCAAATAACCCCACAAGCCTCACTGCAAGAGCTCATTCGCCTAAAAGAGATTGCCAAAGGCATTTATCTCGATGAAAAAATTTTACATTACATCGTCAGTATTGTGTTTGCCACGAGACGGCTGAAGCCGCTATTAGAGTATGGAGCCTCGCCGCGAGCAAGTCTTTGCCTTGCAGCTTGTTCGAAAGCGCAGGCTCTCATGCAGGGGCGCGGCTATGTCATTCCTCACGATGTCGATCAGATTGCCTGTGATGTGCTCAGGCATCGTCTCGTACTTTCCTACGAAGCGGAAGCTCAGGAGCGTACGGCCGATGATATTATCCATGAGATCTTGCAACAGATAGACGCACCATGACAGTTGATTCATCGCTCTTTCAGAAAATGCGCCACATTGAAATCACAGCCAAGAGATATGTGCAGGATGTGTTTTCCGGTATGTATGCGGCGTCATTTAAGGGCAGAGGGATTGAACTGGAAGATGTGCGCGAATTTGAGCCAGGAGATGATGTGCGTTCCATTCATTGGTCAAAAACGGCACAGATGGGACGGCCCTACGTCAAAAATTATCGTCAGGAAAGAGATTTGACCGTGATGCTGCTAGGAGATATGTCGGGTTCAATGAATTATAGCAGCTTCTATGTATCAAAACAGCAGCGGCTTGCAGAAGTGGCGGCACTCATCGCCTTTTCTGCAGTCTACAATTATGATCGGGTGGGGCTTTTGCTCTTTTCTGACACTGTCGAAAAGATTATCCCGCCAAAACGCGGGCTTCGCCATGGGATGCGTCTGATTCGAGACATGCTTTCCTTTACTCCAACAGGCAGACAGACAGATATTGCAGGCGCTCTTGAATATTTTAATAGAGCGTATAAAAGACGCTGTATCTGTTTTTTGCTCTCTGATTTTCTTGGAGGCGGGGATTTTGCTCTTCCACTAGGGTATACTGCAAAAAGAGATGACTGTGTGCTTATTCGTATTGTAGATCCAATGGAACAGACGCTGCTTCCAGGCTCTTTTGTCATGCAGGATTTGGAAAATGGCACGCAAAAACTAGTCGTGCTTGACTCAGATGCTCTTTCTACATATCAAAACAATTGGGAGCTTCACGAAGCTCATTTTCAAACTGTGGTGAGGCAGAGCGGCGCAGATGCAATTGAAATTCAGACGAAAGCCCAGTTTGTGCAGCAGTTGATTGCCTATTTTAACAAAAGAAAGAGGCGTATGAGGCAATGAAACTTTTTTCTCTTCTTTTCTTCAGCCTCTTCCACTGCCTGCTACTAGCAGATGATATTACAGTAGAAGTAACGCAAGATAGAAAAACGCTCTTCATTGATCAAACGCTTCAGGTGCAGATGCAGCTCTCCTATCCGCAATCTTTGAAGCCGCATCTTTTTGCCTTCTTTTATCAGCTGAAGAATAATTCAGGGGCTCCTTTTCGTCTTCTTTCTGCCTCTTTGAAGCATCGCCATGAGAATGATCGTGAATATTTGACTATGTTCTTTACGCTCCAGCCTGCACAGTTAGGGGTTTCTATTTTTACTCCTGGCAGGCTTTCATTTACTTCTGGACAAGAGCTCCTACTGCCCGCCGTAAAGGCGGAGTGTGTGTCTATAGCTGCCTCAAGGCCTCTTTCCTTAGCCCCGCTGCTGCCTCTCTATCCGGAGACCAAAATCCGGCTTACACCAGAAAATAGAGCCTTTATTCAAAGTGCCGATACACTCCATCGCCAGCAGGTATTGACTATGCAGCGCTTTACTCGATATAAAATGGCGTGGCACATTTTGCTTTATGGAGTACTGGTACTTGCTGGTATGGCGCTTCTTTTTTGGGCGATGAAAGAGCTCTCTTTTATGCGCCCTATCAAGGCATCTCCTTCGAGAGAAGATAGGCGTGTGCGGCTACTTCGTGATCTTGACAATCCGCTT
>CAYOTQ010000049.1:0-8187 GCA_964406915.1 uncultured bacterium | reverse complement strand
GGAACTTATCGCGGGCTGTTCGCCACAAGACCAGGAGCTGCTCCTTCCACGAATCTCCTATCTCAGTTTGCGAGAGCCGGTGGTAAAAGATGATAAAGAATGGACGAGTTGGATGGCTGAGATACAGAAGCAAGAGAGCTTTCTTCTTCAAGAAAAGGATTTTGTACAACAATATAAACAGCATACACAGCTTGGAGATAGCAAAACAACGCTTGCCGAGCAACTGAAGGGACGGCCGCCACTTCCCCCGTCAACGGTAGGGCGGTCAGTTATCCCGATGGCTTCCATTTCGGCAAAGCTAGTTACAAAAGAAGTAGAAAGGCAGAGGCGCGCCGAGGCAGCTGAGAAAATAAAGGGTGTAGAGGCACACAAAAAAGAGCTGCAGGAACTTATCGCGGGCTGTTCGCCACAAGACCAGGAGCTGCTCCTTCCACGAATCGCCTATCTCAGGTTGCGAGAGCCGGTGGTAGAGGATGATAAAGAATGGAATAGCTGGGCAGATGAGATACAGAAGCAAGAGGACTTTCTTCTTGGAGAAAAGGATTTTATACAACAATATAGACAGCTTGGCGATTCGAAAACAACGCTTGCCGAGCAGCTGAAGGGACGGCCGCCACTTCCTCCGCTAAAAGTAGGGCGGTCAGTTATCCCGATGGCTCCCAGTTCCGCAAAGCCATGCATACCGCCTGCAGGAATCAAGCCCCCTCCAGAGGATCTTCCGCCCGCGCTCCCGCCTGGATATGGCCATACAGAAAGAATAAATGCAGATGAGCCAAAGACAGAAATACCCGATGCATCGTCGCCACCACCACCTCCTCCTCCCCCACCGCCCGCTTCAATTCTTTCCGGTCTGAAAAAAGATGCTGAAACACTCATCAGACCTGTTGGAAAAGAACAAGTCGCTGCATTTTTAGATGCTTTTCACAAAGAAACAGGGTTCATGCTTGACAAGCTTCGGATGTTTCCTCGAGGTGTGGAAAAAGAACTCAATCTTACCGATCGTATTCGTGCAATAGAAGAAAAGATTGAGCAGCTTGAAGAGATAAAAGAGCTAGACACTGATGAGGCATGGGACAACTGGAGCCGCGGACAGCAGGAGCTGTTTGAAATGAATGAACAGTTCACGCAAGAATATGGTGTATGGATAGATTATGGAAAATCGAATAAAAAAATGATTGATCGGTTCAGAGCAGGCATTGAAGGCTTGGCGATCAAGGCGAATGCTCATGAATTATTTTTCGTGGATAAAATTGAGGAGTTTTATGCCAGTTTTGAGTCGAGTAAAAATAAAGACCGGCTGCCTGAAATTCAAAAGTTGCAAAACGACTATATGGCTAAACTGCAAAAATACCTCAAAAATCTTCTTGTCAAATATATCGATGAAAATAAGTTTGGAGAGGCCATAGTCCAGCGTATGCAGGTGATGCAAAAGGGCTCAAAAGATACCGATGACGCAGATAGTTGGGAAGAGGACGCGCCAGTATCCAAAAAGGTTGCAGAAAGGCGCGAGATCTCTGAGCTCCAACAGATAAAAAACATTCACCTCACAGATCTCAAAGAGAAAGCAGTCCAAGCGTTGGTGGGTATTGCCTGGCCGCGCACGGTCGATGAGTTGCAGAATGGTGCGGCCAATTTGGATAAAGAATTGAGCGTAAGAAAAGCAGAATTTGATGCGGTGGTGGCAGAAAATGCGAAGAGAGTTGAAGAGCAAAAGCAGTGTCTTGAGAGATGGCAGAAGGCAGTAGAAGATATTCCGGCCGTTATTGAAGCATTGAACGCGAGGATTAATAGCCAAGAGGCGCTCAAGCCGTATGCGAAAGAGTTCGTTGACTATTTAACGCAAATGCAAATCAGGGTGTGTACAGTGCCGGAGCTGCAGCTGCCAGCAACGATAGCACAGTTTGAACAGTGGAAAAAACTGTGCGAGACTCAAATGAACAGCAAGATGAAAGATGTGCTAGAAAAAAATTGGCTTCTCAGACATCTCATTCCGGAAGCAGCAAAAACAGTACCTCTTCGTAAAGAGGCGATTATCAAAGCACTTGCGAAAGTATCCGACACTCAATTTTTGTCTACTTGCCAGCAATACCTGTTGCCTGTCAAAAAAGAGCAGTTCAAGCAGCTCTTACAACAGGTGCAGCATAGTCACGAGAAGGAGCTTGCGAATTATCCATTTCTTCAGCAGCAAATCAGCGATATACAGGCACGCCTACCGGCAGCACGCCCACGAGCATTACCTTCCGTTCCAGCCCAAATTCAACCAAGGCCACAGCCAATTAAACCAGAGCCGCAGCCAACTGCTGCCTCAAATGTCGGAGCAATGCGTAAGCGATTTGAGTCCCAGCAGGCGGAAGCATCACGAAAGCCAGCCACGACCCTCGACTGGACAGAGGTAGAAAAATATTCCAAAGCCATTGAAGAGGTCAAATCTGTTGCTGCTCAAGCACAAGAAATAAAAGACAAGATCAAGCACCAAGAAAGTGAACACAATGGGCTGCGGGATCAACTGCGTGCGCTTGGAAAAATATGCGGACCGGTGGCTGAGGTGCTCCCCGTGGAGATCATTGCCGCAAAGGTACAACAGAAATTTCCTACACTTGACAGGGAATGTGATGATTTTGAAGGTTTTTGTGACATGCTGGATGAGGAATCCGAGTACCAAGAAAGTGCGGCGCCCGGTACAACAATAGAAGACGAAAATGAAGAACTTGTTCTTCAAAAAACACTTCATACAAAAGCAGAATTTGATCAGAGTATAGAAGAGAATCAAAAGTTGCTGCTCTATATAAGAAATGATCTGCTCCCATTGATTGAGAGTTTTGCCAAACTTACACCGCAACTTCAAAAACTTGAGGAAGAGCGCCTAGAGATTCGCAAAGAGATTCAGACAATGAGCACAAATAAAGAATTGTTTGCTGGTTTACTTGACAAAGAAGAAGAGCTATTGCAAATCTCTGAAAATACATTCGAAGAATGGCAGGAGGATATCTTGAAAATAGAGAGGGAATTGCAGTTGCATGAAAATATCGCCACCTTTTTGAAACAGGCAAGTGCACAAGCAAACGATCTTACGGAAGTAAAAGAACTGTTTGATGCGCAAGAAGAGATCGAAGCTAATAAACTGCAGGCTTTTGCAAAAGCAATGGCTAGTGCGCCAGGTCTTTTCTCTAAGGCAATACAGACATTAAAAATGTCTATGGCAAAAGAAGCACAAGAAAAAACTCCACCTCCTACTGTGGAGGACGACGAGTGGGCATAACACGATCCTTTACACACCTCTTGGTACTTTTCTGCTGTATGGTTGCCTCAAGACTTTTGGCAAATGGCTCGGTTGATCTTGTGATCTTCTCTTATGACAGGCCCATGCAGCTGTATGCTATTTTAGAATCGAGCGAGGCCTATCTTGCAGCGGTTAATGAAACCCATGTAGTTGTCAGGGCTACAAATAGTGCGTATCAAGAGGCCTACAAGGAAGTACAACGTGCTTTTCCACAAGTGAAACTGCACTTTCAGGGAAAAAATCCCCAAAGAGATTTTAAACCGCACCTCCTTCAAGCAATCTATAGCCCTACCTCGCCAACACCTTATGTGATGTTTGCTGTCGATGACATCATTTTTTCGGAGTGGGCTGATCTGTCAGTGTGTGCCGCAGCATTAAAAAAGCATAAGGAAGCACTCTTTTTCTCCCTTCGCTTAGGCAAAAATATTACCTATTGCGGCAGGCAAAGCCATGAGCAATTGGTGCCTCCAGGGAAGAAGGTAGCGCCAAATGTATACCTGTGGAGATTTGCTGATGTAGCCGTGAGAGGCGATTGGGATTATCCGCACTGTGTTGATGCCACTATTTATCGAAAAGGAGACATCAAAGAGTTTTTCCACTCTGCTGTATATAGCAATCCAAATACCCTTGAAAAGCGCTGGGCTCGAATGCCTCCTCATCGAAAGCAGGGACTTTGCTTTTTTCATTCAAAGGCGATCAATATTCCGATGAATGTCGTCAATCAAGTCATCGCAAGTCCCCATATCAATATCGGTGTTGCTGAGTTGCAAAGCCGCTTTATTGATGGCGAGAAGATCGACATTTTTCAGTTTGAAGAGGTGAATAACAACTCGCCGCACGTCGACTACCAGCCTACCTTTGTCAAGAGATAGGCAGATGTGCTACACTGATAGGTATGAAAAATCAACCTCTACATCTTCTATTGGCCCTGCTTCAAAGTGAGCAAGCAGGATTTGTCGAAGCGGTCTTTAGTGGATCCCTTGCTAATGCCTCTCCTATAAAAAAAGTGCGGCTGCGCCCGCTCATGATCAAAGGGAAACAGCTGATTCAGAGCACTTCATTTACTGACACGCAAACAACGGATACGAACAGACCTCAAAACGAGCTGTCAGAAATCTTTCGTTCATTACTTGCCTCATACAGACACGCCAGGATTCGTTTTTCCGACAAGGAATATACTGTCCAAAGTGGATCGGCCGAGACAGTCTCCTGGAAAGTAAAAGAACTCGCAGTCCCCATCGTGCCACTCTTAGAGCACAATCGCAAGAAAGCCTATATTCTGCCGGAAGGTGAGCCCCAAGAGTTTTTGATTGCTCTGGGTGTTATGAATAAAGAAGGCAGGGTTTACAGAGAAAAATATGACAAATTCAAGCAGATCAATCGCTTTTTAGAGATTGTACTGGAACTGTTGCCAAAAGAGACAGATCGTCCTCTGTGCATTGTGGATTTTGGCTGTGGGAAGGCCTATTTGACGTTTGCGCTCTATTCTGTCTTGAAGACAAGGGGCGTGCAGATGATTGGTATTGACCGTAAGGAAAAAGTAATGCAGGAGTGCAATGCACTTGCGGCTAGGCTTGGCTATCAAGGACAGTCGCATCAGGGCTTGACATTTGTGTGCGGCGACATAGCGGCATTCAAAAGAGATGAGCCGGTAGATCTTGTGCTGGCATTGCATGCCTGCGATACAGCAACAGACGCTGCAATTGCACAAGCGTGCCGGTTGCAAGCTCGGGCGATTTGCGTGGCGCCTTGTTGCCAGCATGAGCTGCTCCACCAGATCAAAAAAGAGGCGCTGCCGCTTGTGCTCAAGCATGGCCTTTTGCGCGAGCGTTTTTCTGCCCTTGTGACAGACGCTCTTCGTTCAGAGATTCTCGAGCAGCTCGGGTACAAGACCGACCTTGTGGAGTTTATCGACCCAGAGCATACGCCCAAAAATCTGCTGATTCGGGCTGTGCGTGGGGCCTTCACAAGATCTGCTGACTGGACAGCTTATCGGGCGCTGACAGATGCCTTTGGCTTGAAGCCAACACTTGAAAAGCTTTTATTATAAAATAGCGCCGCTTTCATTTTTTTGCTTCATAGGTGTACGATCAACTCTATAAATATAGGAGGACCTATGTCGGGTGTCACAGAAGTGCGCATGCCAGCAACTATAGAAAACATACCATCAATACACAGTATAAAAACCTCGCAAGCCCTTGGGCGGGTTATTAAACAACTGCCGCCATTCTCTTGTCAAACTGCGAAAATTTTTAATACATACTTGGTGTCGCTACAGAGCCAATCGGCTTCTCGAGTGGTAACTCCATGGGAAAGCCTTGCAGACCTCAAGCAAAAGATGAAAAAACTAGAAGCTCTTAAAGCAAGGCAAGCGCAGGATGAAGATAAGCATATTAAGAAAAGGCTTCTTGTGATCGGCGGCATCTTTTCTGTTGTGTGTGCAGGAGCTGCGGCATTCGGCTATACAAATCCAGCACCTGCTGTCCTTTTTTCTGTAGTAATGGGTTGTTTAATGACTATGGCAAATGAATCTTTTGCAGAGGAAGAAAGCCTTCATAGAGAAATCGCATTTTCAAAAACGACCGCTCACCAAGCTTTAGATGAATTTAAGAACTTTTTTCAAAAACAACCGTCCCGTGTGATATTCGACTTTAAACAAATGTTGAGCAATAAAATAAAAACACTTCAATCATCGGTCTCTCATGAATTACGCCTGCAAGTATATCAAGCAGCTCTAGGCGAAATCAATAAATGGTATGAATTTTGTACGGCTGTGCCCCCCGAATCATGAAAACGCAAACAACTTGCGAGGCAATAAAAAAACTCTGAGTCCTAGCTAAGAGAGCTCAGAGTTTTTTTGTGAGCGGCTATGCCTTATGGGTTTGTGACCACATAGGCTTGATTGAGTTGCATCAACCCAAACGGTGACAGTTCAGCTTGCAGTTGTTTATTCTTTGCAAAACTAAACGAGTAGTAAAAGAGAGGAAGTACTGGCATCTCTTGCATCAAGATATCATTGGCTGCTTGGAGGAGCCTAAGACGCTCTTGAGGATTTGCCGCACGGCAAGAGTCTTCCAAAAGCTTCGTATACTCAGCATTTGCCCACTGCGTATTGTTTGTTCCATTTTCCCTGTATTGGAATATGGACAAAAAGCTCATAGGGTCAAAGTAGTCTGCAAACCATGAGCCAGAGGCAAGCGTATAGTCTTTGGCAAAGAGAGTGTCATAAAAACCGCGATTATCGCAGGGCTTCAATTGCACATCTACGTCAAAAGCTTCTTTCCAGTTGCTCTTGAGCATCTCTGCCATCTTTTGTCCTCGGTCCGAGGCAGGAAATGCTAAAGTAATTGTCGGCATCTTCTGTCTAGACATATTCATTTCTGCAAGAGCTTCTTCAAAAAGAGTCTGTGCTTGCGCTACATCGTAAGACGCATCTGCATGGCTAGCTTCTAAACCAAGTGCTGGAGGCACAAAGCTTGTTGCAGCCTGCTGGCTTCCCTGCATCACCTGGTCAATAATAGCTTGGCTGTTGATAGCCTGGAAAAAGGCTTTTCGCATTTTTTGGTTTGTAAATGGCTGCTGCTCTACATTGACACGCAAAAATTGTGTGCCTGCCGCAGGAGCATTATGAAGCGTGTCGTTAGCTTTGAGGCCATCGTAGGCATCACGTGTGATAGCCGATACAGGAGATCCAACCCAATCAAGCCTTCCCTGCTCAAAGAGGGTAGTAGCTGCAAAATCATCTAAAACCGGAAAGTCAATTTTTGTGAGTCGGACGCTCTCTTTGTCCCAGTAGTTTGGATTCTTTTCTAGGATGATTGCTTCATGGTCTTTCCAGGAAGAAAGGGCAAAAGGTCCGTTAGAGACGCACGCATGCTGCTCATCTTCTTTCCATTCTGAATGCTCACTTACCCACTGCTTGTTAATTGGAAAATAGCTGCTTGTAGCTGTAAGCTGTAAGAAATATGGTGTTGGGTTTTCTAGGGTAACTAGAAGTGTTTTATTGTCGAGGGCGTGAATGCCGACGTCGTCAATGCTGCCAGTTCCCTCAAAGGCTGCTTTTGCACCCTTGATCGGAAAGAGCATATAGCCGGTAGGAGCTTTTGTTTCGGGCTTGAGTTGAGACTTCCAACTCTCTTCAAAGTCATAAGCAGTTACAGGCTCTCCATTGGACCACTTGCAGTCTCGGAGTTGAAAGGTGTAGCTTCTCATGTCAGCAGAAGGCTGTATGCTTTCAGCGGTACCGGGAAGGATATTTCCCTTTTGATCGGTGCGTGTGAGCCCTTCAAAGAGCAGCTGAACTAGATTTGCATTGCTAAAACCCCGCGCCATTCTAGGGTCTAGAGTCGACACGGTATCTGAAAGGCCAATGCGTACTTCCTGTTTGTCGCTCAGAATCTGGCTGTGAGAAGCTTTTGTGTCGTGCGATTTGCATCCTGTGGCGCCAGACAGCGTGATCATAGCTGCCGTCCATACCAAAAACCGTTTCATTTCGTTTCCCTCGTTTAAAAAATTCAAAATTGCGAAACTTTAGTTAAAGGCAAAGTTTTTGTTTACGTCAAGCTTCTTTCTTCAAAACAGCCTCTTGAGGCTAGAGAAATTTTCTCTTTCAAAAAAAACTAAAAGTGTTAGCATACATCAGGGTCGCTATTGGGGTGTTAAGATTCTATTTGAGGTTGTTCAATGTTCACTGGAAGAAATTTAGTTATCTGCGCTGTAGTTATTCTTGCCTGTATTGTGGCGTATGACATTTCAACGAAAAAAACTGAAAGAAAAGCCATTTCAGAAGCCATCTTGCGCGCTGATGGTTCATCTTGGATTACCTATCAAGCTCCAAATGACCTCTTCGAAGTGCAATTTCCCGCACAGCCGCAGCATGTGTCAGAAGTGGGAACACTTACAAACGA
>CAYOTQ010000048.1:0-8187 GCA_964406915.1 uncultured bacterium | reverse complement strand
CATCGCCGGCAACCAAGATAGTATAAAAGCCGGTAATGGAGCCTTTGTCGGAGTTGCCTGAGCGCTCAAGTAGCTTTGGCAGTGTTGAAAACACGGATGGGGTATACCCGCCCCTGGCTGGCGGCTCGCCGGCAGCAAGGCCAACTTCGCGAATCGCACGTGCAAAGCGCGTCACCGAATCCATCATCAAGATGACAGATTTTCCCTGATCACGGAAGTACTCAGCAATAGCGGTTCCTACATAAGCGGCATTCAATCTGAGCTGCGAGGCTTGATCAGAAGTCGAACAGATGAGCACAGAGCGTTTCAGCCCCTCAGGACCAAGGTCTTTTTCGATAAATTCTCTCAGTTCTCGGCCGCGCTCTCCAATAAGACTGATGACGTTGACATCGGCAACAGCGTTTCTGGCAATCATGCCAAGAAGTGTCGATTTTCCTCCTCCTGCTGCTGCAAAGATCCCCATCCTTTGGCCAAGTCCGCAGGACAAGACGCCATCGATGGCTCGCACCCCTACAGAAATTGGCTCAGAAATGATCTTTCGTTTCAGGGGATCAGGAGGGTTCCTGATCACAGGCCACACTTCATCTAGCTCCAGCGGCCCCTTGGTGTCGATATCAATCGGGTTGCCAAGAGCGTCTAGTACGCGGCCTAACAGATTAGGGCCTACTTTGATACTCAGAGGCAGTCGTGTGGGAATGACTTCCGATGAGGGGCCGATGCCAGACATCTCTCCCAGAGGGGAGAGGAGGACTTCTTCACTAGTAAAACCGACGACCTCGCACATCAAAGGTTCCATCATGTCTCGTTTGACGAGGCATATTTCCCCAATTTTGACATGAGGAATGATCGCTTTGATGAGCAGACCGATAGTTTCAGTGATGCGGCCACTTACGGTTGTAATCTGAATCTCATCAAGACGGTCCATGACCTCTTCCACATGAGATCTAAAAGGAGTCGCCACTGTTTCTTTGTGATTTTGGTCCATAGTCACCTATTTTCCTATGGGTTTACGCGTCAAATCCATAAGAATTAAACAACGTGTGCAAGCATTATACCTATGAGATATTATACTTGAACGTTCATGATCGTTTTTGTGCCTTCAACAGCTTTATTGAGCACGTTTGTGAAAAACTCGATCTGCGTCTGTACAAAACCAAGTTTGATTTGTAGTGCCAGGAGCTGATCGGGTCTGATATTTGCCTTCTGGGTTGCCTGCAACCCATTGATTTCTCCCATAATCGACGACAGCTGTCTGTCGCTATTTGAGAGATAGTTCAAGAACTTCACAAGAGGCTTCTGTCCAGAGAGCGGAATGTCATGAGCCTTTACTTCTACACCAATCTTCGAAAGAGCGGTGTTCAGACTTGAGTCTACATGAATGAGCTTGTCAGTAAGAAGGGCGTCATGTGCGGGATTGAGTTTTAAATCGGGATATTTATTCTGCGCATCTTGTACAGCATTGACAGCTTTAGAAAGGGTCTCTCGAGTGTCTTGTGTCTGTTGCTGGATTTGCTCGATAGTAACTGGCTTTACCTGCTCAATTCTTCTCTCTGCCAGTCTGAGTTCATCTATTGGGCTTCTGCGGATAGAAGCCTCATCAGTAGCCACAAGCAGCGTCTTTTGACTCTGTATTTGATCCCACTTGGTATCAGCTCTTGTCACTGCTTCTTCAAACTTTACCTTTGTTGAGGCAGAAGCTGCATCCGGAGCCGCTGGATCTGCCACTATTTCAGCTGGCGACGAGACGACTCTGTCTAGTTTTTCAATTTTCTCAACTTTTTGTTGAGGAAGACCTTGTTCTGCCATAGAAACACCCACCATTTCATGGGTTTAGCGAGTTATTTTTACTAAATTATCCTTCTTCGCCCTGCTCTTTTGAGGGAACAAGCGGAGAAAATTCTTTTGCTTTCAGATCACTACTTGCCCATTCCATACAGACGTCGGCCAGATGCTTGATCGTTGGGTCGTTGCTTTTTTCTTTGGCGTCCATGACCATTTTTTCGCCTTTTTTGCGCTTTGTTTTTGACATCATGTAACAGATGCCTAGCAGCGCTTGAGCTAGATAGTGAGAGGGGTCTTTTTTTACGACTCCTTCAAAAATTTTTGTTGCCTCGCTGATTTGCAGCTTGTTGAGGGCAACATAACCAAGGCCTAATTGAGAGGCCGGATTATCAGGGTTAAGCAATTCTGCAGCCTTGAATAGCCTTCTCGCAGCAATTTCATCAAGCTGCTTTACAGCGATAAAACCCGCTTCGATAAGAAGTGCATAATCTTCTTTGAAGTAGTCGAGAAGACTTTCTTCTTGCATATAGGCTCCTTTTCTTTGCTCTTTTTACCTGTGTTTTATATAACCCAGCACTCTCAATTACCTTTTGCAGGCATCCATAGCCTGCTTTTTGCTCCCTGCTGAGAGGAAGCCCCATGTCAGGAATGAAGTTACGATCAACGTTACTTCATGTTCCTTGCCATAGAGTTAGCGGCAGTGTTTACTGCACTAATCAGAGAAGTAGACATCTCTGAAAACTGTGACAACTTGTTCATTGCCATTTGCAAGTCAAACATATCGGCAATGCTCATAGCGCTCTTTTTCGAGCGAATGATGGCGATCTTTGACTTTGCAACAGCAGTCAACTCGTTAATGGAGTCAACGAGGAAGCTAAACAGCAAACCTTGTTGTCCACCTAGCGGTGACACGTTCGACAGCCATCCTTGTGTCTGTGTACCAGTGAATCGCTCGGTATAACCTCCTGCGCCCATTGTAAACCTCCTTTTATTCAAAGGTTGATGGGGTATTTTCATTGTTTCTTCATACGCCTAAGGCGTCAGTCAGTACTTTTCAGTACGGCGGTTACGATTTACTTTTTTGCCTGTTGCTGCGCGACTCTTCCCATAATCATGGCAAGAGCGTGATAGCCATTTAGCAGTATTCCTAAGTGATCGTAGTCTTCTTTTTTACTGCCTTTTCTTAAGGCGTCTTTTACTTTTGCCACCCGCTCTTCAATACGTTTGGCATATTCTTTTTGCTTTTCGAAGTCTTTTAGTTCTTTTTCTAAGTCAAAGAGAAAAGGAGCGGCTCCTTTTTTCTTTTGTTTTTCCATGCCAAACATAGGTTAGCTCCGTTGTTGAATAGCTGAGCAGCACATCTCTCTATATTTATTGTAACTCTATCTATCGATTAAAATCAATTCTATATTTCACACCCTCTTTCTCTAGGAAGACAGCGTGGGATTGGATGTCGGTAATCGTCATTCCGTCGATAATATCGCCTTTCATCAGGATGCGCCCATTGATCACGACATTGATGTTTTTGCCTTGCAGTGAGTATCCTGTTACCTGATAGCGATCGGAGTTGGTCAGGTTGACAAAGGTCTGCTCAGGGGCAACTTCTGTGACAAGTGACTGTATCCCTCGGACGCCGGACAGTGTCTTAATATCTGCAAGTGCAGCTGTATAGACAGGCAGCGAGCCATGGCTGATGGTACCACTAATCGTTAAATCGCCATTATTGAGTGTGATTTGCAGGGTTCTAAAGCCTGCTTCAGTGAGTTTTTGCTGGATTTGCGCTTTGAGCTCCTCTTCTACGATAACTCTTTTTTCTAGCAAATCGACATAGGTAAAATTCTGGGAGATGTAGTCATAGAGCTCTTCGGCTTGCTTGCGCGATTTTAAAAAGCCGGACATGATAAATTTACCCGCGACTGGCGAGCTGATCGTAATGCTGCGCCACGCAGGATTTTTGGCAATCACCTGATTGATTTCTCGCCATACCAATTCGTCAATGACGACATTGTTATAATCGATTTGGGAGATAAATTTCATGTCTTGTAGAGCGTCGATGATCTTCTCTCTGTCTACAGGAGAGACGACATGGCCGATGAGGAGCAGCTTGCCGGTAGAGGGGTTGAAGCTATAGCGGATGGCAGGATATTCTTTAAGAGCACTTGCAATGACTGTATCCGGGTCGACCACCTGCTTTTGCGTCACTTCTTCTGTATGAAACAAGAAGGTAGTGCCTATTCCTACTACTACGAGAAGTCCTGTGAGGCAGGCAAGGACAACGAGAGCGGAGACTGCCTGAGACACCCTGGCATGTTTGCGCTCTTCTTCTTTGATTTTTTCTACTTCTGATTGAAGCGGGGCAAGAACGGCTGTTTGAATAGGGCCGAGGCTTTCTTGAGATCTCTCTTGTGATTTAAGAGCATTTGCAGTCGCTTCTTTTTCATCTTTTTTCTCTGCTGTTGGCGTGATAACAGGGGAGACGATGGTCTGTCTCTCACCTTCTCTATCGATGAGCATGAAGGTGGTGGTGCCCATGGAGACGAGGACATTGGAGTGGATCGCTTTTCTTCCAGAGAGCTTCTCTCCATCGATAAAAGTGCCATTTCGCGAGTTGAGATCTTCTATAGTGACGCGATCTTGCACGTCGATGCTGATTCTGGCATGCTGGCGTGACACGCTGAGGTCTTGAAAGACCACATCGCAGGTAGCAGCGTCTGTTCCAATCAGATAGCTGGTGCCGCTCTGCATTGAAAATTCAGCGCCGGTATTTGGACCGGAAAGAACTTTTAAAAACCAACGACCTGTGGTGTCGAGAAGGTCGAAATCGACGTGGGCAAGCTCTGGTTTTGCATTCTCTTGCGTCTCATTTTCCGTCTCTTCGCGTTCATCTTCTTCGTCAAACAACGTGTCGTGTCGTTTATCCATGATTTTCCCTTAAAAAGAAAAGTTTACGCCCAAATTTCCTTATGGCATGGTTAAAGAATTTATTCAAGTCTGTAAAGGATGGGCTTTGATTTCTTTGGTCCAAAAGTCCACCGTGTTGATAAAATCTTCAACAGCAGAGGCGAACTCTCGATACGTAGCTGCTTGAGGATGAGGAAGTTGTACGACAACGTTGTTGCCTGTCTCGTCAAGGCCGAGCACGGCTGTGTGAGTGGCTTGACCAAAAAGATTGCCTCTCAGTACATTCTCTAAAAAGTCTTCGACTTTGTCTCCGGGGACGGGGCCGAGTGTGGCGCTGAGTAAAAATCCAGGTGGTTGGTCGGCAATAGAAATGGTGATATCGTCCAGGAGCAGGGCATAGCTTTCTTGCCCTTCTTTGCCGAGGGGTTCTTTGAGATCAAGATCTTTTTGCAATTTGGCAATGTGCTCGTATAGCATGTGAGATATCCTCTACTCTTTAGTGTGAGAGATATGGGAATAAAAAGGAAGAAGAAACTCCTCCTCGGGCGCTACACCTTCTGAAGCATGAGATAGGCTTTTTTGAGTACAGGAAAGTACTAGACCTCTTTCGAAACTAGATCCCCGTGCCAGCGCCTGTGCCTGCCCTTTCCCGAAGCTTTGATTTGCTGCAAATTGGACATTTTCTTCCTGCTCGCTGAATTTATGATTATGCAACAAAAAGATCTGAGACGCAAGCTCAAATGAGCAATTGCAAATAGTGCCTGTGAATACACACAGGCACCTGCGTTCTACCCTTGATACATGCTTCTGGTGATGGTGTTAGAAAAGTCTTTAAAGAGCTGGTTCAATCCTTGCCAGATCCTTGAGGCGGACTGTCCTTCCTGTTGGGCGGTGTTCATGGTTTGGCTGACGATTTGCTGCAGCTGGCTCAAGAATTTTTCCATAGCTTCGTTGAAGGCAGCATCTTTTGTCAATTGTACTTTTGCTGTCTCTGTGGCGCTTGAGATGGCGTTGTTGATAATATTTCCTACTTGTTGCGTTATATTGTTTACCATACTTTCTGCTCGGGTGATATCTTGACGTTGGTCGTGGTAATCTTGGCGACGGTCCGATTTGTCTTCACCCACTAGGGTTTTCTTATCCGTGTCATAACTACTTTTTGCTCTATCTAGTTTGACGGTGGTGATGGCATAGGTGACAGCGAGGCTCACAATTTGAACGGCAGCGCTGATGGCCATCGTCATATGCATTTGTGCATCCGCTTCTAGCTGTTTGGCTCTAGCCTCTCCGGCTTGGATTGAATTGTTGTAGGCTTGTTTTGCCATAGACATTATCAATCCCATCATGGCCTGTTGCATCTTAGAGCTTTGAAGAGAGATTTGGTTCGTGATCTCGCCAAGTTCACTTAAGATTGGAGCCAATATCGCCATGACGCCTGGATGTAAATAGGGATTGTCGCCTCCATGCGATAAAAAGGTCAAGTTGCCTTTACCTTCGTGAATTTTAGAGGGATCTTGTGGATATTTTGCGATCACCTCCAGCCATTTGGAGAGAGCGGCGGCATCTGCAGGGGGAAGATCTGGATTTGACAGTTGAAACTGCGCGACATTTTGAAGCAGCTCCACTTCAGCATCTGTCAAATATCCCTTATGCTCAACGGCCATCTCCTTTGCGCTTTGACCCAATGCTGATACATAGTCGCTGATCCCTTCGCCTGTAATAAGAAGATTGTTTGGTCGAGGGCCATTTTCTACTGACATATTATCACCTCACTCATTATAAATTTTTTTTCTGCTGTCACTTAGCTCGTTCGTGATATTTGAGACATGATGTTGCTTGCTGAAGTGACCATTTGGGCAAAAAGCCCCATAAGGCTCGACATGAACTCCATGATGTTTTTTGAGTCTTCATTGAGAGAATCAATGTTCATATCAAAGCCGGGAAGTAGTGCTTTTAACTGGTCCATAGTTGCCATCGCCGCTGCTTTATCTCGTTCGATGCCTGCTTGCAGGTTGCTGGTAGCGGCCATTTGTGTTTCATACTGTATAGTAGCGGCTTGCGAAGCTACTTGCGTACAAGTAGCCAGCAGCCTAAGCAGCTGGATATAGGTGTCGGGATCTTTGGCCAAATCGCTAATTCGCTTTGCCAGGTTTTGCAGCATCTGGGAGACTTGGCTTTGAGTCTGCGAAGCGGCGGTGCCTGCCGTGCTGCCAACAGCGCCGGCAGCTCCTCCTGCAGCTTCTGCTGCTGTAGAGACCGCATCGTCTGCTTTGTCGGCGATTTTGCCGGCAGTGCTCGAGGCTCCGGAATCTGATTTAGCAGCTGAGCTTCCAATAGAAGCCGAAGCTTTTGCCATGACCAGCAGCATCCCAATCATCAAAATGAAGGTGATGACGATGGCTACAATGCTGGCCACATCATCTGGCACTTTGGCTGCTTTGAGTATTGCTGCAATAGCCAGAGTGACAAGGCCGGATGAAAAGAGCGTTGAGGCGCACATTCCGCCAATGACAATAGCCTGAGAGGTTGTTATAGAAGCAACTTGTGCAGCCACCCTTCCTAAATTTCCCGCCATTGCTGCTGCACCAATACCAAAAGAGGCTACGCCAACAATGATGGTGATGGCCAACTGGATGGCAAACATGACCCCGGCACTCTCTGCTTCGTTGAGGTTTGCGGCTTTCAAGGCGTTGCTGATACAGTGAGACGACTGGTCAGCAATTGTCACGGCAGCAAGAGACACAGTGACTGCAATAATGGCAACGGCAAGAGGCGATGCCAGGCCCATAGTCGCGATTGTGATGATGACGGAGACCACAGTGAGGACAGCGGTAATCAGCGGCATGAGCCACTCCATCAGCTTTTGCCTTTGGATCTCCTTTATCTGCTTCTCGAGGTTAGTGCCCACTTCTTTCATGCCGGTCGCATAGGTGGAGAGGGCCACTTTTGTCATATCATCGAGCTGGCCCAGTTTTCCTTGAGATTCTGACTTTCTGAGCTGTCCTTCCATTTGCAAGATAGTGGCCCTGATGCTGGACATAAAGGCAAGAGCCATGGCCATAATTTTGAGGTAGTCCTTGACCGGTTGACGCTCGCTTGCCGAGATGCTGGGGTTGTAGTTGATATTTGAAAGGCCCATCAGAGCGTTGTAGACTACATTGGGGTCTGTAGAGTGGGACTGTTCTATCAAGATGTTCTTGTTAATGGCAGCGTACTGAACGCTCACGGTATGGATCAGAGATGCTAGGAGTGAGGTGCTTGTGCCTCCAAGAAGTTTTCCCAATACTGCCTCAACGGTAGCAGCATCCGGCGATTCAAGGCCAAAATGCTCGCCAGCTCCATTTTTTGCAGCGATATCTTGCGCAAGGCCTCGCAGTTGAGATTCGATTGCCTTTTGCTGTTCCGGCGTCAATTCTTTAGCAGAGGCGATCATCTCTGAGAGAGCTTCATAGACTTTATTTGGATCGCTAGAGGTCATGCCTACATGCAGGTCGCTGTCTGGAA
>CAYOTQ010000047.1:0-8267 GCA_964406915.1 uncultured bacterium | reverse complement strand
AATTCAAGCCCTTGTTTCAATATTTTTCGCTACTAAGTTCAAGAATCATATTGCATCCACAATTGTCCCTCTGGTGTGTATTGGGATTGTGGCAAGTGTTGTAGATAGGAAGGAGATTGGGAGGCATGCTGGTGCAACTTTAGCAGCTTTGCCGGCCTACATATTTGCCCGTCAAGCTTTGAATACCTCTTACGTTCCACTGGCCTGGTCGGGAGCTATGGTGGCTGCAATAGTTGGAAGCGTGGCAGGAGAATATGTGCAGAAAAAATGCAGTTTGGCTACACATCGTTGCTGTTGTACTCCTGCAACAACAGATAATATAGAGGCTGAAAGCGGTCTTTAAGAAGGCGTCGCACTCTGAGCGTGTAGAAAAACAAGCGTAAAGTTATTTCTTTTAATGCTGGGTTTTTCTATAATGTTTGCATGCAAATTGCGATGTATACTTTTATTACTATTCTCATAGCTTCGTTTTTGGTTGGATATAAGTTTTCCAGATCCAAAGCCAATAGAAGTGAATGTCAGGCAAATGAATACCATTTCGGCAACCGTTCTCTTGGATGGTTTTTGTTAATGATGACCTTTGTTGCGACGCAAGTCGGCGGAGGGTTTATTCTTGGTACTGCAGAAGCTGCTTTCACCCATGTAATATGGGGAATATTTTATTCTCTCGGTCAAGCACTTGGCTTTTTGGCGCTTGGTCTTGGTTTTGGCGCCAGACTCCAAAGCCTCAAACTGCATACCGCTGCCGACCTCTTTGAGGTCTACTACGGCAGCCGGCCGCTTAAAAGCTTTGCGTCTCTTCTCTCTATTGTTTCTCTTAGCGGTATTTTGATCGCTCAGGCAGTAGCGATAAAAAAATTCATGTATTCACTGGGATATGACGGGGAGCTCTTTTTTCTCTTCTCCTGGTTTGCTGTCATTCTATACACTGCTCAGGGAGGTTTTTTAGCGGTCGTATGGACAGATTTTGTTCAGGCTATCTTCATGGTGCTGATGTTGCTTGTGGCTTTTTTCTTTGTAATGAGCTCTTCTTCTACGCCGCTAGCCATGCCCCTTGACACCCACTCTTTTTCAGAGGCGCCTCTGGCTCTCTTGGTAATGCCCTTTTTATTTATGTTTATTGAACAAGACATGGTGCAACGCTGCTTTGCCGGCAGAAGCAAGCGTGATGTGACAATCGGCGCCCTCATGGCAGCGTGCGTCCTCTTTGGTCTTGCCTTTATTCCTGTCTACTTTGGCATGTTGGGATCTTCCCTTGGAATCGCTGCTGGACCCACCAGTAAATTTATGGAAGTAGTCAAAAGCGCTACTAACGGTCCTATCATCTCCGCGGCAAGCTGCGCGGTATTGCTGGCAATTGTCTCGACAGCCTCTTCTCTTCTTTCTGCAATCAGCTCTAACATTTCAAGCGATTTTCTCTCCAAGAAGCGCTTTTTACGCACTACCACATTTGCAACGGGATGTGTGGCGCTGGGAGCTTCTTATCTTTCTAGCGATATTTTTACCTGGATGATTGCCAGCTATGAGCTTGCTGTCGACTGTCTATTTGTGCCGCTTGTGGCAGCGGTATTTTTGAAAGAACGCTGTCGCTCGCTTCTCCCTGCAGCTCTTTTGTCTGTAGCCTGTGGGTTTGCGGGATTTCTTGTAGAACAATTCATGGGGCTGTGGGTGCTGATGCCTCTCTCTCTTTCAGCCAGCGGATATGCCATCGGCTACTTTTTACGTGCCAGACAATTTACCTCTTCATCTACTTCTCCAACTATTCCTTATGAACGGATATGAACTCCTTGACAGTGGCGATGGCTACAAACTAGAACGTTTTGGCAAATGGGTACTGGCGCGTCCCTGTGCGCAGGCAGTATGGAAGCGTTCTTTGCCCGATAGTGCATGGCAAAAGGCAGACGCTTCCTTTACCCGCATCGATGACAAACGCTGGGAAAAGCGCGGCAAATCGATAGATGCAAGCTGGGAAATAGTTGTTGAAGGGATCACCTTTTCACTCTCTCTGACAGACTTTGGTCATCTTGGCATTTTTGCAGAGCAGCGGCCCTTTTGGCGCTGGATTAAGCAGACGCTTGCCGAAGTGAAAAAACCTGTAAAAGTGCTCAATTTGTTTGCTTACTCAGGCGGATCTACTCTGGCCGCAGCGCAGGCAGGAGCCGACGTGTGTCACCTGGATGCCTCAAAGGGGATGGTGACGTGGGCTCGTAAAAACGCCTCTCTTAACAAACTGGATCATGCCCCTATTCGCTGGATTGTAGAAGATGTACAAAAATTTATTGAGCGTGAATTGCGCCGAGGCAGTCGCTATGACGCCATTATTTTAGATCCCCCTACCTTTGGACGAGGGGCTAAGGGAGAGCTTTTTAAAATCGAAGAGCATCTCTATCCGTTACTTCAAAGTTGTCGAAAATTGCTTTCTGAAAAGCCTCTTTTTGTCCTTTTTTCCTGCCATACTCCCGGCTTTACTCCAATTGTCTTGTCGCAGCTTTTACAGCAGACGATGCAGGGACTTGGAGGTGTGATTGATAGTGGGGAAATGGTGCTGGAATCAACAAAATTTTCTATCCCAAATGGAGCTTTTGCACGCTGGTGTCAAACAACGCACTATTGATTTCAAGTTGTGAAAATTCTCTTGTGAAGCAAGCGGTGCATTTACGCGAGCGCCACTGGAGAGATAAACTCGATCTCTTTTTAATCGAAGGCTATCGTGAGATCCTTCGCGCCGTAGAAAATGGCTGGCAGCTGAGCCATCTGCTCTTTTGTCCTGAGCTTTTTTTGGGCAGCAACGAACAGGCTCTTATAGCAGCAGCACAAAAAAATGGGGCGAAGCTTGTAGAGTGTACGGCAAAAGTATTTCAGAAGCTTTCCTATCGAGACAGGCCTGATGGTCTTGTAGCGCTGGCTCCACAAAAACACTACGGACTTGAAAAGCTCTCAGAGATTGTACGCACAATTTCCAATCCTCTTCTTATTGTAGCAGAAGCGATCGAAAAACCAGGAAATTTGGGAACTATCTTGCGCTCAGCTGATGCGGCAGGAGCCTGCGGCGTCATTTTATGCAATCGCTGTACGGATATTTACAACCCAAATGTGGTAAGAGCCAGCTGCGGCACTCTCTTTAGCGTGCCAATCGTAGAGGCTTCGAGTGAAGAGGCTCTTTCATGGCTAGGGGCAAATCGTGTGCATATTCTAGCAGCCATGCCTCAAGCTAAAGATCTCTATACCGCAGTCGATATGAAGCAGGCAGTTGCCATTGCAGTAGGCACTGAACAGCTTGGCTTAAGCGATGTATGGAGAAATAGGTGCGATCTGCAAGTACGTATTCCCATGTGTGGCAAGGCAGACTCTCTCAATGTAGCGATGGCCACCACATTGATCTTGTATGAGGCTGTCAGGCAGCGCCATGGACATTCTCTTTGAAGACAGCCATCTTCTGGCGGTCAATAAGCCGGCAGGCCTTATCACGCAGCCTTCGCTTGAGCATCCACATAGCCTCGAAGAGCAGTGTAAACAGTATATAAAAACAGCCTATAATAAGCCTGGTAATGTCTTTTTGCATGCTGTGCATCGTTTAGATCGCGTAGTTTCCGGAATTGTTCTTTTTGCAAAAACATCAAAAGCACTCAGCCGCCTGCAAGAGGCGCTTCGAGATGGGCGCTTTGAAAAGACCTATGTAGCGCTTGTAGAGGGTGTTTTGGTGGTCCCTCAAGGTGTTCTCGAACATTATCTAGTGCATGGTGATGGAAAGGCTTACGTGTGCAAAAAAAATGGCAAACGCTGCCAGCTTTCCTACGAGACTACTCGCATAGTTGACGGAGGCAGTGTGGTGACGATTCAGCTGCATACAGGCAGGTATCATCAAATCAGGGCTCAGTTTGCAGCCATTGGACATCCGATCAAGGGGGATGTCAAATATGGCTCTGTCTCTCGCGGTCTGTCATCGATTGCTCTGCATCATGCCTCACTTGTTTTTCCTCACCCTATCTCAAAAGAAAAAATTTCCTTAATAGCTCCGTTCGCTTCACCTTTTGTTTGACTTCTGCTGGCGGTCTGTTATATATCCGGTTTTTATAGATGAGGTATTGTTATGAAGAAAATGTTCATTCTCTTTGCCGTTGCGGCGTCTGCTTTTGTTGCCTTTATTGCTGCTCCTGTAGTAACTACAGCCCTATTTGCGGCACGTCCCAATTCTCAAGTAGCGGTAGGCACATTTACAGTCATCGCTTTTGCGAAACACCGCTCCAGCCCAATTCTCTCCGATAATCAACAATACTTGCCGATCCATGGTCATTACAGAGACCAGGTGCGCAAAGACTGGAAACTCAACGATTCTATTACAGTTGTGCGTACGGATAACTATGGCGAGTACCAGTTGATCAACACCACAATTGGTACTTCAATAAAAGCCAAAATCGCAGATTAAACCAGATCACAAGCATCTGCAGGCATCCAGTGACGCTCATGACCGTCCCATTTGACATTGCAGCCAATCGGGTTTGTCAAAGGGGTGGTGATGGGCTTGCCTGCCACGCATTCAGAAATAGCGTTTTCAAGGTCGTTGATGCTAATTTTTGAGGCATCTCGTGGCGAGTCTGTGCCGCGTCCGCAATAGAGCAAGGTTCGGTTTTGACCAAAGAGATAAAAGTGAGGGGTTCTCAGAGCTCCATACTTTTTTGCTACTTCCTGAGTCGGATCATAGAGATAGACCCAAGGGAATTTGTGCGTCTGCATTCTTTCAACCATATGGGCAAAAGAATCAGCAGGGACGGTGCGTTCGCTATTGGAGTTGATTCCTACAAATTGTACACCATGAGAGGCAAATTTTTCTGCTGTTTGCCGTGTCACCTCGTCGGATCCCGTAACATAAGGACAATGATTACAGGTGAAAAAGAGGACAAGAAAGGGCATTTTTGCAAAGCTGTCGATTGTATACAGATGCCCATCTGTTCCCGCTAAGCAAAAATCAGGCGGCTGAGAGCCAAGAGGAAGAGTAAAAGGCATAGTTGATAGAAACCCCTGGTTTATCCTATAATTTTAGTTTATATTAGTTTAGTGTCTACCAGGCTTTTTATGCAAAAATCTTTGAATAACCCTTTGATTTCTCAACTTGATGTTTCTCTCAATGATGCTGTGAGAGTCATTCAACTGCTGCGTGAAGAGCCAAATCGACAATTTATTGAAGAAGCCTCTCAGCTTATTGCTCGTACATTTGTCAATGGGAATAAACTGCTGATTGCAGGCAACGGAGGCAGCCTCTGCGATGCCTCTCATTTTGCTGAGGAGTTGACAGGCTTTTTTCGGCAAAAACGCAAAGCTCTTCCGGCGCTTGTTCTCTCAGAGCCAGGGCATTTGACCTGCGTGAGCAATGATATCGGCTTTGAGTGGGTATTTGCTCGTGGAATTGAAGCCTTTGGCAAACCGGGAGATGTATTTATTGGACTGACAACAAGTGGTAATTCAAAAAATATCATCTATGCTTGTCAGAGAGCCAAAGAACTCGGCCTCAAAGTCATACTCTTTTTGGGCAAAGATGGGGGTAGTTTACGAGGTGAGGGGGATCTGGAAATGATCATTCCTTTTCCTACCACAGACCGTATCCAGGAAGCCCATATGACGGCTATGCATATCATTATTGAATTGGTTGAGATTGAACTATTTTCTTGAGAGGCAAGGGTTTTTGCCTGCGTGCATTCGTGCCATTTTGTACGTCCTGAGTCTTCTCTTCGGGATGTGTGTTTCCATCAGAAAATGGCTCTATCACTCTGGACTCAAAAAAAGCGTTCGACTGCCTGTAGAAGTAATTGGCATTGGCAATATTGTGGCAGGAGGCACAGGAAAGACTCCGTGCACTATTGCCTTGGCTCGCGCCTTATCATCCAGCAGGCGAGTGGGAGTCGTGCTTCGCAGTTATAAAGCAGAGCAGATAGATCCCTCTCTTGTAAGTAAAGATGACCTGGCCGTTCGCGTAGGGGATGAGGCTTGCCTTGTAAAAAGGCATGTGCCTCAGGCTGTTGTTGCTGTCGCGAGAAAAAAAGTGCAGGCGGCGTTGCTTGCCTGCTCGCAAGGAGTGCAGACGTTGTTGGTAGATGACTGCCTGCAGCACTTCAAGATTCATGCTGATCGACATATTGTACTCCTCGATGCGGATAACCCGTTTGGATATGGCTATTTGCTGCCCCGAGGGATGCTTCGAGAGCCTCTTTCTAGTTTGAGGCGCGCTTCTTTGATCATTATCAACTGCCGGCAGGCCTTGCGAGACACATCGACTATCGAAGAGCAGGTGCGCAAGTATTCAGATGCTCCCATTATCAAAGCGGTTATGAAAAACGACGGTCTTTTTGATCTTTATGATGAAGAAGTCTTGCTTTCTGCTGGAGAAAAGGTGGCGCTATTTTGCGGCCTTGCCAAGCCGGAGCAGTTTGTCTGTTCGGTGAAGGCTCTGGGATTGCAGGTAGTAGAGACGGCGTTTCTTGATGATCACCGCGCTTTCAAAGGTGATGCTTGGCTGCAATTTGTTCAAAAAGCGATAAATAAGCAGGCGCGATATATAGTTTGTAGTGAAAAAGATCGTGTGAAAATTACCCCTTCTCTCAAGCCTGAGCTGCCTATTGTGTGGCTCAGGACTAGGATGGAATTTGAAAGTCAAATTCCTGGTCTCATGTCTGGTCGGGAAATGTAGCAAAGAGATAGTTTCATCTGTTGTTCTTCTAAAAATACTCAGTCATCACTTTTTGCTAATAACCTGAGGTCTAGGTTTTTCTCTTTGAAACCCAAAGTGACCGCCAATTTTTCATTTAACGCCAATGAGTTATGTCAGATTTTGCAAATGCCTCGAAGACTAAGGTCGAGACCTTAGCAAGAGGTTTTTTGTAAAAGATGGCATAACTCACTTGGATGGTAAATGAAGTGTCGTTCATATTGCTTTATTCCTGGCTAAAGGCGTATTCGGCAACCATCTTCCTAGAGTCGCCCATCTACATACAGGACCTTGCGGTCATATTGCGAGTTTTTTCGTCGCATCCATAGAGCGCAAGCTATTGAATGCGGCGAAAAAATCGCACTCTGACTCGGAATCTCTCTGTATTCCATCGAGACAAAAACGCAGAACTCAGGTTAATAACTTACCAGCTTTTTCTTGATTCTTGATCTCATCCCCCTTCATATTCTTTGAGTCCTATCTCCAAAGATTGTAAATGATCTTTTTGTGTAAAATTGTCATACTGTTTCATGGGGTGCCGGGTGTTTCTCGATGGCTTTGCTGAAGGTGTCCTGAATTTATTTTAAATACAACTTTCGATCATATCTCTTTAATGAACATCGATACCATTACTCTCCAATCGTTCATAGCAGTTGCAGAAACGGCAAGCTTTACAAAAGCAGCTGAGCGTGTCGGGCGTACGCAATCTGCAATCAGTCAGCAAATGATTAAATTAGAGAACATGCTGGGAAAGCGCCTCGTAGTGCGTGGTAAACTGTTGACACTTACCCCCGATGGAGATATTTTTCTCGGTTATGCTAGGCAGATTTTTGCACTCCATCGAGAAGCGATAGATAGATTTAGAGAGCCAGAACTAGAGGGCGAAATAAGGTTTGGGTTACCGGAAAATTTTGCTAGCACATACCTTTATGAAGTTCTTGCCGATTTTTCTCGAATCCATCCTCGCATTTTACTTAATATTGAATGTGATTTAACGCTTAACCTTTTTGAAAAATTTAAAAAAAGAGGTTTTGATATAGTCCTGGTCAAAATGAACCGTCCAGAAGATTTCCCGAATGGGGTAGATGTGTGGTCCGAACCTCTAAAATGGGTTGGTGATGGGAGTCTCATCTGCCCGCACAAGCCCATTCCTCTAGTCTTATCTCCACAGCCGTGCGTCTATCGAATGGCCGCTATTAACTCTCTTGAGTCAACGGGGCGTGCGTGGCGGTTGGTTTTCTCAAGTGCGAGTTACACCAGTACTGTTGCAGCTGTAAAAGCTGGTATGGGTATCACAGTAATGCCAAGCACTATGATTCCAGATGAGTTGCACGAGATAGAAACAAAAGATATTCCTAATCTTCCCGATACCCACGTCTCTTTGCTCAAGCAAAAAGCGGATAATGCCATAATTAATGCACTAGAGGGTTTCGTGCTAAAAAAATTAAGACATCGCACGGTCAAATAATTCCCTCCTGTTAATTCCCCCCCCCCCTGTGCAGGTCGGGAGCTCTTATCACATGTTTTAATAACCGGAAAGCCTGTTCGCCTCTTTGGCAGTGCTTCT
>CAYOTQ010000046.1:0-8343 GCA_964406915.1 uncultured bacterium | reverse complement strand
TACTTCTCTGCGGTCTAGTAAGAGTACTGATGAGCGTGCCGCAAACGTCAGAAGGTCAAAGATAAAATACTCAAACTTCCAGGCTGCCTGAGGAATATATGCCTCATCCAAGGCCTGTTTTTGCACCTCAGTGAGATTCTTTTTTGCTTTGTGAAGAGGCAAGCAAGGATTTTGTGCCATACGTCGCAAAAAACTGAGCCGAAAGGCAAAAAAGGAAATATTTGCTAGAGGATACTTGAGAGTGCCGTTGGGTTCTATGGCTTCTCTTTCTTGCGGGAGTAGTTCCGAGTACTCGACCACTTGGGCTTTGCCCTCTTTTTCGATAAATACCCCGACTTTCTCGTCTGCAGAGGATCTGAGCACGGCTCCGGCTGTGATATCATTTTGGCTTGCGACGTGCAGTCCAATCAACTCTGGGCAAAAGGGATCGACTAACGGGTTGTCAATCTGGACAATGGTCACATGTTCAATGCCACGAGCTGCCCATTGATCAAGAAGACCACTTGCGACAAAAGAGAGAAAAAAAGAGCCGTTGCCATCAGGGGCTGTGAGGGGTTGTCCATCTTTGCAGAGCAGGAGCTTTGACTCTTCGTCTATTAGAGGCAAAGAGCTTTGTGTGAAAAAGCGTATCGTCTCCTGCGGGAGATCAAAAAAATTAGAATCTGCAAAATAGGCTGCCGTCTGTTCATGAGTGTCTTGCGAGGTCATGATGGCCATGGAGGGATATGTGCCATAAGCAATTCCAGCCGCTTTTGTTCTTTCTGCAAGCAGCTGGAATAACGTTTTCCTTTTGACACAAGAGATAGGAAACATCCCTTTTGGCTGCAATTGGCCGAGGCGGCTGCCAATACCCCCAGCAAGCACAATAGTGCCGACAGAACCTTTCTTCAGACAAGCAATGCCTCGTTGCGGATCTCCCTCTGTTTGATAGCTCTGAAGAGGCGTATAGGACACGGGTGCTTCACGAGGGCGTGTCAAGAGATCTAGTTGCTCTGCGAGACAGAGGCAGCTAGCTTCAAATTGTTCTTTTTTCTTCCCAGCAAGCGATTGATAGACAGCTAGTTGATGAGGGGTAAGGAGTTGTTCGAGTGGCATGACTGTGACTGTTTGTGTAAAATTTTTTCTACTTGTGCTGCGACTTCACCAACAGTGATCTGTGTCATGCAGCGAAAATCAATAGGACATTTCCGTAGATAGCAGGGAGAGCAAGCCACATGTTTGTGGATAACGCTTCCCTTATAGCCATAAGGGCCTGTTTTGATTTCATTTGTTGAGCCAAAAAGAGCCACAAGAGGCACTTGGAGCGCCGCTGCAATATGCATAGGACCGCTATCATTTGTCACCAAACAACGGCACTGGCTAATCAACGCCAGAAGCTCTCTCAATGAGGTGGCTGCTGCTAAATTATGTACACGATTCTGCATGCCTGAAGTAAGAGTGCTAATCAGCTGTTTGGATGAGGCGTCGCCAAAGCAGAGGATATGAAGGTCGGGATGCTTGAGCAAGTAGGTACAAAGCTGTTGAAAACGGTCAATTGGCCAGCATTTCGCCTCCCCATAAGCGGCTGATGGGTTGATGCCAATGATGGTATGCTGCGAAGAGATGCCATAGGTGTGCAGAAAAGTATGTGCTTGTGCGATTTCCTTCTGGGTAACAAAAAGCTTTGGAGCGCTGCTGCTGAGAGGAATATTCAGAGCGCTAAGCAGGGTTTTATAGGTCAGCACTTGATGCTGGGTCTCTTCGTTGTGAGGAAGTGGAAGGCTTTGTGTTAACAGTAGCCTTCGGTAATGTGTGCGGTAGCCTATGCGCTTCTTGATGCCGCTTCTGAAAAACCACCAGGCTGATGAAAAAGAATTTGTCAAAAGAAGGCCTATGTCAAATGAAGAGGCACGTAGACGGGCAAAGAGCTCTCTAAGTTGCTTGGGATCTTTCTTGATGTCTTTGGAAAATAAGATAAAGTCGTCGGCGAATGGATTTTGTTGTAAGAGACTGCCGATCGCTTCATGGCAGAGTATGGTGATGTGAGCATCAGGATAGGCGTGACGAATATCTTCAAGTATTGGAGTTGCCATCACAGCATCGCCGAGCCAGTTTGGCATTCGAATCAAAATTTTCTTAAAAAGAGTTGCGCTATCCATAAGAGAAGAGAGTATATGCAAAAAAAACTTTTTTATCTACTCAAGGGTTTGTATCCAGTCCTTGCGGATAATTTTTTGTCTGGGTAGGCTACATTCATTTTGATATTATTAAGGAGATTGTATGCAAAAGATGGTGCATATTTTTCTTTTTCTCTTTCTTTCGTTCCTTTCGTTTAATGAAGCGTTGCTTGCAAAAAAGGGGTTTCTTACTCCTTTACGAAAAGACAACAGCAAAATTGATGTCGTCTATACTTGGGTGAACGGAAAAGATCCAGCATGGCAGAAAATCAGACAGAGTACTTTTGAGTCTTATACCTTGCCAAAAACTGCAGAGGCAAATTTTAGAAGCCGTTTTCGCAATCGAGATGAATTGAAATATTCACTCAGATCTATCCATAAATATGCCAAGTGGGTTAACCATATTTATATCGTCACCTTTAATCAAAGACCCGCATGGCTCAAAAAGCACCCAAAAATCACGGTGATTGATCACAAGACTATCTTTAAAAACCCAGGCTACCTGCCTACTTTTAACTCTATGGCGATTGAAGCTAACTTGCATCGCATTCCCAATTTGAGTGAAAAGTTTATCTATTTCAATGATGATGTGCTCCTGGGTAGACCTGTGAAACCGCGTGATTTCTATTCTCGCCATGGAAAGATAAAAATATTTTTTGGGGGTAGAAAATCTCCAATAGGGGTGCCTTCAACTCAAGATAATGGGTTTACAGCAGGCTGGAAAAATGTCAATGGGCTGCTAAATAACATCTTTAAAAAAGAATCTCGAGAGCTGCTCGCACATGCCCCGTTTCCTCTGCGTAAGTCTCTCCTAGAACAGCTTTCGGACCTCCTTCCCCAAGTGATGGACAAGGTCTCTTCGCACAAATTTCGCTCGCCGGATGATTACTGTGTGCTCAATGGATTGGTCCAGCATTTTGCCCTCTATCATAAGCAAGCACGAAAGGGAGATCTCTCATCTGTCACAGTGGCTTATCGCACTGATCCTTTTCTGAATGAAAGTCAATTGGCTCGTGTGTATGAGCTCTACCCGCACACCTTTTGTGTGGAAGATGTTGCCAATGCCAATAATGCTGACGCAGACTTGCGCTTGAAGGAGTTTTTCGAAGATCTCTTCCCTCAGCCAGCACCTTGGGAGATGTAATTACATATTTCGAATTACATATTTCGTAGGCTTGCAGTGAGCAGTAACGACAGATCCTCAATGCCTTGCTTTTCTTCAAGGGTCTTGCTGACAGCCCGTTCTGCCTGCATCTGAGAATAGCCTAGATTGACGAGAGCAGACACCGCATCTTGAAGGAGTGGAGGGGCCTGCACAGACTGACTTGCCATCTGAGGCAGCGTCACATCTTTCATCTCCAATAACAGCCTCTCAGCAGTTTTTTTGCCAATACCAGGCACTTTGCAAAGGGCGGCTATATCCTTCGTAAAGAGCGCTTGCTGCAGATCGCGTCCTGAAAGATGGCCGATGATGCTGACTGCTAGCTTTGGACCAATGCCACTTACGTTGAGAAGTTTTTCAAAAAGATCGCGCTCTGTTTCTTGCAAAAAGCCGTATAAAGTTTGAGAAAACTCCCGGATGACAAAGGATACATGCAGCGTAACTTGTGCAGACGGCGCTGGCAGCTGTTCAAAACAGCCAGGAGCGATCATCACCTGAAATCCTATGCCCAGGATATCAATGATGGCATATTCAAAGTTGCTTGTTACCAATTTTCCTGAGAGATATCGATACATCACATTTCCTTACTTTTAAAAACGCCAAAATTCGAGTCGCAATGCGTTGTGCTATGACAGATAGCAATGGCAAGAGCATCTGCAGCATCTTGTGGCTCGGGGGCTGTTTTGAGAGTCAAAAAACGCATAATAGAGTGTTGTACTTGCTCTTTTGATGCAGCGCCTGTGCCAACAACGCTGCACTTGACTTCTCTTGGCGAGTAGCCAAATACTCTAATGCCCTTCGTTTTGGCAGCCAGCAGTGCGCAGCCCATTGCAATACCAAGTTTGAGAGCGCTTTGCCTGCTTTTATTTTGATGGATAAAAGGCGTTTCAAGAGCCATTTCTGTTGGACAAAACATGTCGATCAGCTTCTGCAAGGAAGAAAAGATGATTTCATATCGATCGCTCAAGGATTTTGCAGCGGGCGGGCGAATGCAACCAAAATCCAAAGGCAAGAATTGACTATTTTCAATCTTGACAATGCCGTATCCTGTCACACGCGTGCCTGGATCTATGCCAATAATAATTTTGTTTTGTTGAGCAGGCATGAGCCAGATCCTTTAATGAGAAAAAATGGCATCACATTGACTTAAGAGTTTTTCCAGTTGCATCAGCCGGTCTTTCAATTTACGTAGTGCAATCAGCTCTTCTTCTTGTCTAAGCCAAGAGGCATTGAGGGCTTCGTATTGCTCTGCTTGTTCTTGCAGGCTGCGATTGAGGCTGGCAACCAGCTCTTCTTTCTGTTGTTCTTTTTCTGCTGCTTGTTTGAGGCTGCTAGCAAAGCTTGCAATTTTTTGCTCGTGCTGGCTGCAACTATTTTGTAGCTCTTGCAGCTGCTTTGCAAAAACCGCACATTCTTTAATCCGACGCGCCAAGTGCTGTTCGAGATTTTGCGCGTGTAGCTGCAGCTCATGCATCTGCTGCTTTCTATCTTCATATTCTTTTGCGAGCAATCGATGTCGTTTTTGTTCCTCATCAAAACTCTGCTGCTTTTCGACAAGGCATGCTTGAGAGACTGCCAGCTGTTGTTCATAAGATTTTCGGACCTGATGCAACTCATCTGTCAGCTGTTTGATTTTTTCTTGAGAGGACTCTTGCAAGGAGGCGGAGGCTTGTAGACTTTTATGCAGTGCTTCTTGAGTGTGTTCAAGTCTCTTGGTGAGTTCATCTTTCTGTAAACAGGTTGCCGAATGTTGTCCGGCAAGCTCATCGTAGGCTGCCTGCAATTTTGTGAGAGTGGCATGTGCAGTCTGGGCGGTTTCTGATAGTGACTGGCACTTGAGTTGCAACGTTTGGTTTGCATCATCTCTTAGATGGTTTTTTTGGGATAGCTCTCTCAGGCGGGCAGCGAGAGTCGTCTTTTCTTGAGTCAATAGAGCAAGTTTGTCGTCGAGCTCTTTACGGTCGCACATAAAGCGCATGATTTTTTGCTTTTGTTCTGCGAGTTGTGCTTCAAGGGATGTCTGGAGACGCGTATGGTGTTGTTTGAGCTCTTCTACAACTTCGTGAGAGACGGCAGAGGTTGATGTTTGCACATGATTCTGCATCTGGGCACGCAGTTGACTTAGCGTATAGGATTGATCTTTTATCGTGGTCTTGTGATGCTCGTTTTCTTGCTTGAGCCGGTCGCAATCAGAGGCTCTGAGGCTTTGCTCTTGAAGTTGTTGGACTAAGAGGGATTTGGTGCGTTCAAAGGAGGCGAGCTTTTCTTCAAGTTCTTCCTCTCGGCGAGTTTTGAGGGGGGCGCGTTCGCGGGGTATTTCTTGAGGGATTTTTGGTTGAATTTTTGCTTCAACTTTCGGTTCAACTTTTGTTTCAATTCTTGTTTCAATTCTTGCTGTAACTGGTTCTTCAGCTCTTGCTACATCAGATCTTGCTGCATCCTTGGTTTCCACCTTTGGTTCGATTCTTGTTAGAAGGTTTGTTGGCAGAAGGCTTGCTTCACTCTTCTCCAGAATCGGCTCTTCACAGAGCCTTTCAACTGTCTCAGACGCGGCGAGCTCTTGAAAGCCCTTATGGCGGGGTTCTACTTCTTGTTGTATGAGTTCTTGTGCTATTTCTTGGAGAATCTCTTGATTCATATCTTCTTGATGAAGAGCCTCGTCATAGGATGCTTTTTCTTCTACGAGGACTACCGAAGGCTCTTGCTCGACGGATATACTGCAAAGAGGCGATGGACGCGCAAGTTTTTGAAGAACCATCTTCAGATCGTCTTTCGTATAGGACTTACGCTGCATGCAGGATCACCATCAGTTTTACAAAATCTAACATAAGATGTATTCTAATTATCCTGAAATTTTTTATACATGATAATCGGAAAATACCTTGAAAAAACGTATTCTTGTAACCGGTGCAGCTGGATTTATTGGCTTTCATTTTGCCAAGGCATGTCTTGAACAAGGCCATTATGTCTGTGCAATAGATAACTTCAATAACTACTACGACCCATCACTCAAGCGAAATCGAGCCAACGAGCTTGAGAAAATGGGGCTTGAAGTGCAGTCAGTGGATGTCTCCAATATGGAGGCGATTGTGCAGCTCATGCAGGATCAGCAGGTCACTCATGTTGTTCACCTGGCGGCACAAGCAGGTGTGCGCTACTCTCTGGATCATCCAGAAGTATATGTAAAGTCTAATATTCAAGGATTTTTAAGCATTCTCGAAGGCTGTAAGAAGTTGCCCGGTGTGCGGCTAGTATATGCCTCGAGCTCTTCTGTATATGGTCATAATGAAAAAGTGCCATTTTCAACAGACGACCCAACAGATCGGCCTGCAAATTTTTATGCGGTCACAAAGAAGAGCAATGAATTGATGGCATATACCTACCATCAGCTTTATGGATTTCCAACTGTCGGCTTGCGGTTTTTTACGGTGTATGGGCCGTGGGGACGGCCTGATATGGCAGTTTTTTCGTTTACCAAAGCTGCTTTTGAAGGCGTCAGTATAAATGTGTATAATAATGGAGAGAGTCTTCGAGATTTTACCTATATCGATGATGCTGTAGATGGGGTCATGCGCTCTTTAGAGCACACCGAAGGGTGCTCTTTGTTCAATATAGGAAATAGCTCGCCAGAGTCTGTGAACACTTTGATGATGTTGATAGAAAAGGAGACTGGCCGATCCTTTAATAGAAAATTTTTGCCAATGCAGCAGGGTGAAATTGTGGATACCTACGCAGATATTTCCCATACCCAACAAGCTCTTGGATTTTCCCCAAGAACCTCGCTGGCAGAGGGTATTCATCGATTTGTCTCTTGGTATCGGGAGTACTATAGACTTAGCAATTGAGGCTGAAGACTAGACAAAAAGTAGTGAATCCCGTAGCCTAAAAAATTTGCATATAGAAAAAAGTCCTTTTATCTCTTTTGGAGCGGCAGTGCATGAGTAGTTTTCGCAGAGGTTTTTTGATATTCTTTTTCTCCTGTTTTCTATTGTGTGCCTTCGTGTCGCCCAAAGATGAGAAATATGTCACCTATTTCGTTCATCTCTATTCTGCAGATCTGTTTCGAGACAGAAATTTTACTATGCATGATGCCAAAGTAATCCTTGGCAAGGACCATATCCATCGTATAGAGATGTCTTATTCGTGCTATAAGACAATGCTGGTGCCCGAAGCCAGAGAGCTTGTGGTGAGTGTCGCTTTGGAATTTCTGCAGAAGATCAATACAGATCCTGGGATGAAAGCCAGAGGCCTTTTAAATAACAAATTTCTTCCCTCTCAGCTTCGTCTGTATATCAAGGCTGATAATGTTTTTGGCACTACCTTTGATCATATCTATTGCAGGGAGATTATCCTGGATCGAGGAAAAATCTCTTATGTGACGTTTAAGGATATGCCTCAGCTATGGGGCAAGTCCTATACAATTCATGAACAGTTTGACTATGCTTTGATGCTGACTGGCAGGCCGCGTCCTTCGGATGTGGTAATTAAAGAGTCTCTCTTGCAGTCTGTGCCTCCTTCGAAAGAAATTCCAGGGGATGTATCAGACTTTCCCCTTCCTGAGTATGAGCAATTGATTCCTGATGAGGAAGAAGAGTCTTTTTTTGCAGAGCCTGCACCAGCTGCTGCCCCCATAGTGCCACACGTAGTGCGTGTAGAAGAGCTTAACCAGCTGTCTTCTGGGAAAGTAGCAGTACCTTCAGTGCCATCGATACCTCTTCCGCCTAAGCTTCCGGAGGTGAATATTCCCTCAAGACAGGAAGTGATCCAGTCTTTGGTGCCGCCACAACCAGAAAAATTGGTAGAAAAGGGAGGCCCTGCACCTGCAAAAACTTCTGTTCCTGTGCAAACAGTTGTGCCTGAGGAAATTCTTTCGCCTGCAACAGACAAGAAGATGCCAGCTATTCCGGAAGATGGTGAAAAGTCACTTCCTCTCGAACATCCTGAGGCGGGCTCTGAGAAAAGTGAGTCTCTGGTACCCTTTTCTATTCCAGAGACTCCTGGTGCGCAAACATCTGAACCGATAGT
>CAYOTQ010000045.1:0-8353 GCA_964406915.1 uncultured bacterium | reverse complement strand
TGTCTTGCAAAAACTGCAAGATGGACCCTTTGTGAAGTGCGTACACTCTGTCGGCAAACCAAAACTTTCTGAAGAGAGTGATGATCGCTGGCCATGCAATCCCAAAGAGCTTGTCATTTCTCATTTTCCTGAAACAAAAGAGGTATGGTCTTTTGGTAGCGGCTATGGCGGCAATGCGCTTCTTAACAAAAAGTGCTTTGCTTTGCGAATTGCCTCTGAGATGGCAAAAGAAGAGGGTTGGCTTGCTGAGCACATGCTGATCGTTGGCATCACCAATCCAGCAGGTAAAAAACGTTATTTTGCCGCTTCGTTTCCAAGCGCATGCGGCAAGACCAATCTATCGATGCTCCAGTCGACACTCAAAGGGTGGAAGGTAGAGTGTGTCGGCGATGATATTGCCTGGATGCATTTTGATAGATCTGGCCAGCTACGTGCGATCAATCCAGAATCAGGCTTTTTTGGTGTGGCTCCTGGGACGTCATACAAGTCCAATCCAAATGCGATGGCGACCATCGAAAAAAATACTCTTTTTACTAATGTAGCGCTTACGGACGATGGAGATGTCTGGTGGGAGTCGATGACAGATGTGCCCCCAAAACACCTCATAGACTGGCAAGGTAGAGAATGGATTGCTGGCTCAAAAGAACCAGCCGCACATCCAAATGCTCGTTTTACTGTCGCTACGGGGCAATGTCCTGTAGTGGACCCTCACTGGCAATCACCTGAAGGGGTAGTCATTTCAGGTATTATTTTTGGCGGCAGACGCACCACTCATATTCCTTTAGTAAGGCAAGCTCTCAACTGGCAACATGGAGTATTTCTTGGAGCAACGATGACTTCGGAGATGACTGCAGCTGCAAAAGGAACGATTGGAAAGCTACGCTACGACCCATTTGCGATGCTGCCGTTTTGCGGCTATAATATGGCTGATTACTTCCAGCATTGGCTGTCGATGGAGCAGCCAGGACGGACACTACCGGCGATCTTTTACGTGAATTGGTTTAGAAAAGGCAAGGACGGGACATTTTTGTGGCCTGGGTTTGGAGACAATATACGTGTACTGGCATGGATGTTTGATCGAATAGAAGGCAAGGCAGAGGCAGTCTCTACCCCAATCGGATATATGCCCTCTCTTTCTTCCTTGGATCTGTCAGGTCTGCAGATTTCCCAAGAGGCAAAAGGGGATCTATTTGCCATTAATGCTGATGAATGGAAACAAGAATCCTTGGACAGCCATACTTATTTAGAAAAATTTGGAGCTAGGCTACCAGAGGCGTTAAGAGAAGAGAGTATGCGTTTGCAACAGGCATTTGGAGCAAACATTTGCAGCAGACCCATTTGCAAATAACTAAGAGGTTATCAATTGGCAGCGACTAAAGAAGAGTTCTATCAAAGGCTGTTCCGGCGCACGCTGATTGCTCTTGGCATCAGTGCTATATTGAATGTCCTCGGACTCTGCTTTTGTTTTTATGAATGGCAAGATGAGGGGCTTCCTTTCTTTGGCTCTGTTCACTTGGATTCTATGCAGCAGCTTTCTAGGCAACAAGAAGCTCTTGCTACCTATCGAAATCCATGTCTTGAACAGGCGCTCCTTGAGCTGCAAGAAGCCTCCTACGTCACGCTTGTAGATCTGTTGCAAGATGGATCTTCAGTTGGTGATGGTTATAGCAAAAAGGATATTGCCCTCAGTCAACTCGTCACCACGCATCACTTTGATATCAAGCGCGCGCTGGGCCGTCTTCCTTTGCAGCAAAGAGAGCTTGCAACAGCTTCTGGAAGCTATGTCTTGTATCCTGCGCTGTCTCAGGAAGAGGTAAGCCAAGTGATCACATTTGCGAAAAATGAAAAATGGCCCTTTACTCCACAAGGGCTGCATATCAAATTGCAGCAGACGCTTGCAAAAGGTTTAGATTCCAATCTGCTTGCTGCCCTCTTGCAGACGCAAGAATATCATACAGCGAAAACCCTGCTTACGCGTGATGGGCTATTAAATGAGGAGGTAGCTACTCATGTGCTCGTGCATGCTGAATGGCCGCAGCTCCAACAGTTTTTAGAGTGCACACACGGTGAAAAAGAAGCCATATCAGCAGCAAGAAAAAAGCTTTTGACCCAGATGCTTGCGTCGCGCCCTGAAGTTGCGGCGCCAGCTCTTATTGTGTGTGATCTGCCTTGTGCGGTGCAAACATTTGATGATCGCACGGCGATTGTGATGCTAGAATACCTCAAGAAAAAGCCTTCTCTTCTCAAACCTTTTGCCGTGGGACTTTTAACAAGACCTCGCTCTGATCCGGTGTGGCAGGCAGCCAAGGAGGCCTTATGTCAGATGGCCAAGCTTTCTCCTGAAAGCTATGATCGTAAAAAACTGCTCGCCTATTTTGCTCCACAGCAGCGGCTCATTGCCACAAAACCAGAGGAGAAAAAGAGTGAGCTTTCAAAAGCTCCAACCAAGCAGTCCGTTTCTTCAGGAAAAAAGCCGATAATAGCACAAAATAAGCCTGTAGCAGCGCTTTGCAATGCTTCTAACCAAAATCAACCGAAGGCTTTGCCAAAAACTGCACAAAAAGCGTCCCAAGATGTTGCCTACACCATTCAGAAAGGAGATTCTCTTTGGAGCATAGCCAAAAAATTCCGTATTTCTATAGAGAGTTTAAAAAAGCATAACAAACTGCAATCAGACGCTCTAAAGCCTGGAACCTCTTTGCTCATTCCTCCTGCCGCTGCACAGAAGCCAAAGACGATATCTACAGCAACATCCAAAAAGCCTGCCGTTTCGCTATCAAAGTAACATTGAGTCCACTATACCTATTCAATCAAGGTAGGCATCTACTCTTACTTGTTTGTCTACGCCTTTTTGAAAGAGCCAATTTTAAGAGAGCCAACGATCTTGTAAAAGCAGCTGGAGGTTTTGGTAGCAACAGAGCTACATACGTCAGAGGCTGCTTTTTTCACTGTCTCTCGGTTTTCATACGTCGTAATCAGGAGGTTCATAGCGCTCATCGCGGTGGTCATATAACGAGTATAAGAGGCCATGTTTTTTGCTTCAGGGCTTACTTGGGGCGAGTTCATATCAACGCAGAGAAACATCACGTTGCTGGCAATAGCGCATGCATACTGGGCTCTTTTCAGGCGGCGTTTCCATATTTGCCACGTTGTATCAGAGGGCGCTGTGCTTTGCGTCTCTGCACAGCAAAGCAAGCTTGTTCCAATCAAATTAGCCACCTCTCCAGGTATTGCTACAGGCGCCAGGGGAGTATCTGGCAGATATTTGGCTAAGCGGCTTGTTTCTGCTAAAAAGCAGAGCATCGCACATTCTGTAAACCGAGCTTCCAAACGCTCCTTTTCGTGTCGTTCGTTTCGCTTTTCTCGTGGTTTGACAATGCCCTGAAGTTGAGGGGAGTGTGGCTTAGACGAGCGAGTGGGACGTGTAATGGGCTTGCAGCGCCTGCCGCCACGAATCCTGTTGGAAGGAGCTTCACGAGACTCTATTTGCTGCTGGATCCGTGTGATTCTTTTCTCTCTCTTTTCTTGATTTGCAATCTCTTGTATATGCTTGTCGCACTTACGTAGCTGCCATACATTTGCTGAGCGTTGCAGGAGTTGTAGGGGAATAACCGCAATCGGGCTTTTGCTGAGAGTAGAAAGATTCTTTTGATAAGTGGTGAGTTGCGCTAGGCACTCTTTTAGGTCGGCTGTCTGAGAGATTAGAGAGAGTGTCATATAAACCCTTATTGGTTTTTCCTCGAATTATTTTATATTGATTAGCCTGAGTTCTCGGTTTTTCTCTCTATTCCATCGAGAGAAAAACCGAGAACTCAGGCTAATAGTATCTTTTCTCGAGTGGTTATAAAACAAATTATATATATGTAGAGCATAAAAAGCAAGGAAAAAAAGAGCTGCTTTGGAATAAAAAAACCGGCTGACAGATACGTCGGCCGGTAAAGTCTGAGGTATAACTATTCGCTTTGCCAGTCAGGATTCAAGTACGCCTTTTGCTACAAAAAGACCTTTTCTTCTTCTAGAGCGGCTACTCTCTCACTGCTGCTCTTTTTGTCGTCCTGCTTCTTTCCGTGAGCTCCCGCTGAGGGTTTTTGGCGATCAATGGTTACAAGCTAGGATTACAAGAGCGGTGTCGGTGTGTGGTTAATTTTTCAGACCCACAATTTTTGCTTTTGCTTGTGTGCCGGTACTGCTATTTACAAGCAAGTAGCGATTTCTACTATCCAATTTTAACACCATAATCGAGTCTTTCAACTCCCATGTCTCCATGTTTTCTTTCTGATGTGAAGAAACGGGCTTGTACACATGGCCATCGCTGAGAAGAAACCCACCATGATTCGTGCCGTCGATCGAGAAGGTCCCAATCAATAAGGCAGAAGATGAGCTGCTGGCAAAAGCATTGGCTGATGCCACAAAGGCACACAGACATATCAAAGCAATAAGTAAACGTCGCATATGAGCATACACCTTATGTTACAATTTGGTTTAGCAACCGAGTAATGATTGAATTCTCTGGCATAAGCCAGCTATTTTTGCAAAAATCGCGCTCTGCTTTGTGCAGGTCTCGATTCTGTGGTACTGGCCATGAGCTGTTTCAATCCTGTGATATTGTCTATCTGCAGTCTCGATTCTATGGTATTGACCAACTGCAGTTTCAATTCTGTGATACTGGCCAAATTTGGCAGCTGCTGGGCGCGGACGCTGGTTTGCTGGTGTTTGTCTTTTGCGAGGGCAGCCACATCCTGCAAGGACGATTTTTGATTCAGCAACCATTTTTTGTGTGCAAGCAGCGCACCAGAGGTGGTTTGTCACTTGATTATCAACGACGATGCCACGAGTGATTTTTGGCTGTTGGTTTGATGCTGCTTTTTTAACGCACACTCCGAAAGAAGTTGCAATTACAAAAAGAGCAATAGGAACCCATGTTTTTTTCAGAGCCTTGCGCATAAATATAACCTCCTTTTTTGGGTCAATGTCCGAAAAAATGCTTTCGAAACATATGCTTTTAATCTGTTACGTCTTCTTCATCTATCCAGTTTAGGCGAGTCGTCGGTAGAAACGTGCTAACAGGCATATACGATTTATTTTTTTTATGCAAGTAATACAAAATAAAATTCTAATTTAGGCCTGTGGGAGCTGTGCAAAGGCAATTTTTTTTATGTGATTATGGGACGTGGTCTATGCCGCCCGGATGATAAGGATGACATTTTAGCAGCCGTTTTACGGTCAGCCAGCATGCTGCAAGAAAATGTTTGTTCTGGAATGCTTGTAGGGCATATTCAGAACAAGTGGGATGGAATCGGCAGCAGGAACCAAGGAATGGGCTGATACAGAGTTGATAGAATTTGATGAGCCAAATGGCGATCTTACGCAAAAACATCGGTAATGAGGGTAAGAATTACTTCGATCACGATCAGCCAGATGATAGTCCATTCCAGTTTACTTGAGTGCTGGTGGTTGAGTTCGTTGCCAAGCATTTCAAAGAGGTCGTGGACTATGTCCAGGCGTTGATTGAGGACTTCTACACGTGTTTCTAGGTCTAAATGGTTGGCGATCATGATATACAGGGGCTCAAGCTCTGAGTGGTCCCAAAAGAACTCCGGTACATCGAGAATATCGAAATGTAAATTTACCGAACTTCGCTCTAAAAAGAGCTCGCCCATTTTTTTGCGAATCTCATTTTTAGAAAGGGGGATTTTGCCTTGGGCGGCAAGCTGTTCGGGAATATGCCTTGTTTTATCGATCGTCTTTTGGATCAGGTTTTCAAATGTTGCTAAGCGTACAGACTGGGCGAGGCCATGGGAGATGGCCAGTCGTGAGAGCATGTCATGGTCTGGAAGTTCAATAACCTCATCAACAATTTTGGCGCCTCGTCCAAATGAGAAGTTCATCACCTCTTTTTCATATAAATCTTGATCGCCATTTTGAAATTCTTTGAGTTGCAGTAAAAACGTCTGCTCTTCTTCTTCGTTGAGTCCCCACATGACAACAACACCGTAGGCAAAGCAAAAGACATCTTTTGGCTGAATGCTAGTGCCAGGAGAGCTAAGATCAAAATAGACAACGTCGCGAAACGAGGTTGCTTTGTAATGCACTTTGAGTGCATTGAGCATGCTTTTTAGGGAGTAGGTAGAGGCTGTACAATATGCCACGCAGCGCCATGCTTCAATAGCATACTCTGTTTCGATAAGAGAAGTCATAAATATGACTATACAATAAGAGCTCAATAAAATGCGATACAACTCTTCAGAGCGCACACGCCTTCGAGGAGAGAAATACTTACGAATCTACACATTATGAATTGAGGCAGCACACTTTTATTGCATATAAATAGGCGGTGCGACTAGAATGTATCCTTCTTCTTGCGAAGGTGGCGGAATTGGTATACGCGCTACTTTGAGGTGGTAGTGAGGTTCTCCTCGTGGGGGTTCAAGTCCCCCCTTTCGCATTTTTGTGTTACAGCACTCGCTCTGTAAGTTTTTCCAGCAAAGATAATTCCAGGTTTTCTGTGTAGAGTTGTGCATATGGCAAATCGCTTATGGCAAGACAGATCTCATTTTCTCTTGGCAATAGGAGTTCATGAGGTAGCCATCCCTCGTGCCTGCAAAATTTTGCTAAAAAGGCAAGTGTGCCCACATGAGCACTCAGAAATGAGGGTAGCTCTTTGAGCAGCTCATCAAAGAGCAGGTAAACGTCAGGTAGCGGGGCGTGCAGAGGGATAATTTTTGTAAGCAGCTTACAAAGCCTTGCTGCCTGCTGCAGGTGCAAAAGCTTGCTTCGCAGTTGGGGGTGAGAGGTGCAGATGACGCAATCGCGGCACTTCCAAAACTCTTTTTCACTTGGGACGACAGAAGCTTCGATTTCAAGCAAAGGTCCATAGCCGAGCATCTTGGCCTTTGTTGTCTTCGCCACAAATTTGATACGGCCATACTCTTTCGAGAAGAGGTCGATAATGTAGCTTTCTTCGAAAGGGAAGGCTGCAAGGATGGTTCCATGGACGGCGGCTTGCATGTATACCTCTTTTGAAAAACTCAGGTTGCCGGAAATTACGAGATAAAGGATACTTCTTTCGTCTATTAAATGCACCGATAGCTCAATCGGATAGAGTACCTGGCTTCGAACCAGGTGGTTAGAGGTTCGAGCCCTCTTCGGTGCATCTCTTTCCTCTGTGTCATTTCGCTCCGTTTCATATAGTATTTTGTAAAAAAGCTCAGATCGCGATACAATGAAGTTGAACCCCTTCACCAAGAGGTCGGCCATGACATTGACCAAAAAACAAAAGATGACAGAGTTTGAACAAGGATATAACATCACTGTGAGTGGACGCCACGTTCACGTAACAGAGGCGATGAAAACCTACGCAAGTGACAAAGTAGCAAAGTTAGAGCGCTTCGGCAACCGCATTATCGATGTGACCATCACCATGGATATTCAGCGATTCCAGCATAAAGTCGACATTGTACTAAAATATGGACATACCCTGATCAAGAGCCACGCGGCGACGACCGATATGTATGTTTCTATCGATCAGGCTGTTGATAAACTGGAAAAACAGCTCAATAAATACCGTTCGCGTCTGCAAGATCACTATCTCAAAGCGCATCCAGTCGTAGAAGTTCCTGTCACTGTCTATCAAGGTGTTATCGCCGACGAACAGGAAGTCAACGAGGAAATAGAGGCAGAAACCAAAAGAAGGCAGCATGATCATTTCCACCTTCCACAGGTTGTCAGTGTAGAGTCGCAACCTCTCAAGATTTTGACGGATGAAGAGGCTATCATGAAATTGGAACTTGCATCTCTGCCAGTCATGGTCTTTAGAGATGAAGAAACGCGCAAATTAAAAGTCATCTATAGAAGAGACGATGGCAATGTTGGAGTCATCCAACCAGAATGAGAGGGCTGCTTTTCTGCCCAATACGAAAATGCCAGGTGAAGGCAACTCCTGAAGAGCACGTCCGAGTGGCTCTTTTGCAGCAGATGATCTCTTCACTTGGCTATCCTTCAGAGCTTGTTGTCGTTGAGCGCAAGCTGTCAGAGCTTTGTCCTATTACTTCCAGTCAAGTGACTCGCATTCCTAATCGCCGAGTCGATATTTTGTGTTATGCGAAGATGGCTCAGGCGCCTTTAGCTCCTTTATTGTTGATTGAGTGTAAAGCTTGTGCGGTTTCCGGTAAGGCTATTGCCCAGGCATTGGGATATAACTACTATATAGGCGCTCGTTTTGTGGCAGTGGCAAGCGCTTTTTCTCTTGCTGTTGTTACTGCTGTAAATGGATCTTTAGTCTCTCAAAATCAAACACTTCCATCGTATTCGGATCTCGTAGGTAAATAAAAAAGTTTACAAAATCTCTTCTTTT
>CAYOTQ010000044.1:0-8449 GCA_964406915.1 uncultured bacterium | reverse complement strand
AGCAAGATAGTGGATTGTCTGCGCTTGATGTTCTGGAAGCAAACACTTGCAACATTTCAGCGACGATCTCTGTTTTTTCAACAATGATATCAGCTTTAGAGACCTACTTTTTGTTTTCGAAAATACACTTCAAAAGGTTGCTCAATTTGAACTGCAAGACTACGGCACCTTAGAGCCACGGGACGGGCATTCTTGTAGACAGATTCTAAAAATCTGGAACCTAATTCATTACCTCAAAACAGCATTCTAAAATGCTTCTGCTAAGATCTGCATAAGATAAATGATGATATTGTTTTTTGTTCATATCCTGCCGCCGTAGGCGATCCTGCAAGCGCAGCGGATCCTGTTAAAATATCATTATCACGCTTTGTCGAGGATAATAATCGATGTGGTGTTTTAGGAGCACCCCCTAGAGGCACAGTCAGCAGTTGTACGCCTCTTTGTGAAAAAAAACAAGGCAAACCAAACCCCTGTTACGGGGCAGGTTTGCCTTGTTATACTCGGACGTTGAGAAAACTTCTCTATCCGTTTAGGCAGAAGCCACAGCTGCTTTTGGCTCTTTTGGTTTCTGCTGCTTCTCTACTGCAGCATCAACCTTCTTAGACAAAGCTTTCACAGCATAGAGCCACGCTACCGCAACCACAAGGAAGACAACAAACGCATATGGCGCTGTCACGCTCACGATGTTGGCGCCATTAGTCGCAATCACTGCTGCCATGACCATCTGGAGGTTGCTCTGTACAAATGCACCACCAGCTTTTCCGGCACGGCCGCCGATAACGTCTACAGCCGCTTTTCCTTTTGTCTTCAGTTCATCATCGAGCGGAATATAGGCCATTTCTTTTGTCGCATCAAACAGACTATACTTAATTCCTTTCGAGAGGATAATGATTCCAGCACCAAGGAATGTTGCGGCCGCTACAGGCGATGTTGCCATTGCTTGCAAGATGAAATCTACCCACTCTCTTGCGAAGATAAAGGCAAAGAAGATCACACCGCCAATAAAAATCATGATTGGGGTTACAGAAGCTGCTGTAAACCAGCTGAGGCGTCTCAGAACGTTAGATCCAACAAGCCATCCGAATAGGATAGTAAAGATACCGGTGATGGTCGAATAGTTCCCCATAAAGGCGTTATATCCACCCTTGTCACCTGCAAAATAGAGTCCTAGCTGGTTCTTCCATTGCACTTCAATAAGGTTGATAGTGACACCATAGGCCATAATCAAAACTGCAATGAGTCCAAGCTCTGGTGAGCGGAAAATAATCTTCACGCTTTCTGTCAGTGATGGCTTTTCCTTTTTCTTCTTCTTGTTGGCACCTACTTCTTCAGGATCAAAGTAGCGCTTGTCTGTTAAGACAGAAGTATGGAACCAGCGGTAAAGCATCATAGAAACAACGCCAAGGAGAACCACAGAACCCATCAGCAAGTACAGAGACATCTGCCACGCTTCTTCATTCGAGGCAAAGTATTGCTTAATATCTTCAGAGCAAAAGCTGACAACCTGGCCAGAGAGAATAAGAGACAGATTTCCAATTACAAGGAATAGACCATAAAAGCGCTTTGATTCACTCATGCGCACGACGTGGTTGGCAAATTGCCAGAACATCAAGGCGATCATCGCACTGCCCCAAATTTCTGACAGCACGTAAAAGAGTGAAAAGGCCCAATAGGCGTAAAGATCGATAAATCCTGTAAAGACAGGATAAGAACTCTTGAGAGCTGCTATAGATTCAGCACTTGGATGCAGAACATCAAGGTTTGGATAGATGATAAATGCAAACAATCCAAAGAACACCAAGAAAGGTGTGATGACCGCATAAAATACATTTTCTCGGCTTAACACATTAGTCAGTTTTGCATAAATAAGAACAAACAAAACTGCAGCAGGGGTTACACAATACAACTTCAAGAAGGAAATAGCGCCTGCACCTGCAGAGTTAACGACTATTGTATCTTTTGTATCTCTGAGCAATGTATAGTTAAACAGAATACAAAACATAATAAAAGCAAGCGGCAAGAACTTTTTCAGTTCATGATTATGAATGGGCCATAGAGCGGCGCGCCATCCTGTAAATTCCGGTTGAATGGTTTCTTTTACGCTCATTAGTTGTTTTTAACCTCCCGTTGGTACAAAGAAACTAATTTAATCAAATGAACAATATACTGCAAGGAAAAACATGCGGGCAAACACCAAAAAAATTTTGATCGCAAATTTTCCGCTTTTCAGTCGAATCATAACATACTTAGCATTAGAATGATAGAAAAATTATTTCACAACTGTTGATTTTTAGAGGAGAAAAAGGGTAAAACAAAAGAGAAAAGTCACCACATACCATATTATAATATAAGGACAGACACGCATGAAAGACGTACTACGAGTACGAGGGGGCACTCCTCTGGTTGGAGAAGTTCCCGCAGCTGGCGCAAAAAACGCCATGACAAAACTTCTCGTAGCTTCTTTGCTGTCTGATAAACGTTGTGTTTTTTCTAATGTCCCAAACATTGGCGACGTGGAAGTGACAGTCGCTTTGTGCCGCGAGATCGGCATGCAGGTAAATTGGGATAAAGAAAATGGTATTCTAGAATGCCAGACAAAAGAGCTCAAGACATCTTATATTCCTCAACGATTTTCCGGCTCCAACCGTATTCCTATTTTGATGATTGGCGCCCTTCTGAGCCGTACTGACGAAGACATCATCGTGCCCACCGTAGGCGGATGCAACCTTGGCAAGCGCTCTGTCGAGTTCCACATTGATGCCCTTAGAAAACTTGGCGCGACCATCGAACATCGCGATATGAAGCGTGAAAGCGCCTATTTTGCTCACGCCCACAACGGCCTACAGGGAACCGTCATTCACTTGCCCTATCCTTCTGTAGGCGCTACAGAAAACACTATCCTAGCATCTGTAACTGCCCGCGGAACCACCATAATTAAAAATGCAGCTATCGAACCAGAAGTAGTCGATCTGATTCTCTTCTTGCAAAAACTAGGGGCCCATATCACGTTGGATGTCGATCGTACTATTTGTATCCAGGGCACACGTAAATTCTATGACGTCGAACATCGCGTCATTTCTGATCGCATTGAAACTGCCTCTTTTGCCATGGCTGCTATCGGAACAAAAGGAAGAGTCTTTATCAAAGGCGCCGATCATCTGCATATGATTACGTTTTTGAATAAACTGCGTGAACTTGGCGGCGGATTTTCTGCCAAAAAAGATGGTATCGAATTTTTCTATGACGGACCCCTTCAGGGCGGGCTGCACTTAGAAACCGATGTGCACCCTGGTTTTATGACGGACTGGCAGCCTCCTTTTGTGGTCCTGCTGACGCAAGCCGCAGGCTCTTGCATTGTTCATGAGACCGTCTATGAAAATCGCTTTGGCTATACTGAAGTTCTCAAGGAGATGGGCGCTGATATTGCGGCCTTTAAACAATGCCTTGGCGGCAAGGCATGCCGTTTTAGCACCCACAATTTCTACCACAGCATCGCCATTAAAGGCAGCACTCCACTTGTTGGCAAGAACATCCAGATCCCTGATCTTCGCGCCGGCTTTGCCTACCTGATGGCCGCCTTAATTGCTTCCGGTGAAAGCCAAATTCAAGGACTTCATTTTCTTGATCGCGGCTATGAGAATTTAGTCGACAAGCTAACTGCCCTTGGTGCTGATGTAGAGCGTGTGCAGAAGCAAATTGAGATCCCCTCATTTGTAGAAGCGCCTGTTCATTCATTGCTGTTGCAATAACTTGCTCTGTTATGCTATTCTCTTCTTTTTGAAGTATTACATATTAGAATAGTGACAGCCATATCCCCTCCTCTCTGGCGTAAAATCCAGCAACAAAACTATACAAAAGTCAATGAACTTCTTGCTTTTTTGGAAATATCTCCAGAACAAGAATTAATTGATACAGCATCTTCTTTTGTACTCAATTTACCGAGAAGACTTGCCGATAAAATAGAAAAAGGCAATCTCGCAGATCCCCTCTTTTTACAATTTGTTCCTTTGAGAAAGGAAAGAATTTTCCATTCCGACTATGTGCAAGACCCTGTCTGCGATGCTGCTTTTGTCAAAGATGGACAGCTACTGCAAAAATACAAGCACCGCGCCCTTATTGTGACGACAAGCGCCTGTGCCATGCACTGTCGCTACTGTTTTCGTAAAAATTTTGCCTACGATCGCACCGATATTTTGTTCGACAAAGAAATAGCTGCCATTTCTCAGGACCACTCTCTTCGCGAAATTATTTTGAGCGGCGGCGATCCGCTCTCGCTGGGCAACAACGCTCTAAAGACGCTTCTCAATCGTTTATCAGCAATTCCTCATCTCAGACGAATTCGCTTTCATACCCGTTTCCCTATAGGTATTCCTGAACGTATTGATGATCCTTTGCTAGAAATGCTAGATCAGTGCACAAAACAGATCATATTTGTTATTCACGCCAACCATCCGCGAGAATTTGATGAGGATATATGGCAGGCCTTGAATAAAATACAGCGATTGGGAATTCCAATTCTTCATCAAGCCGTCCTCCTCAGAGGAGTCAATGATAACCTAGCTGCCCTTCAAGAGCTTTTTGAGTCACTCGTGGACCATGGCATCATGGGCTACTACCTCCACCAACTAGATCGGGTACAGGGAACTGCCCATTTTGAGGTCTCCAAGGAAGAGGGTAAAGCTCTAGTGGCCGCTCTTTCAAAAGTGCTGCCAGGCTACGCAGTGCCAAAGTATGTAGAAGAAGTGCCTTACCAGCCAAGTAAGACACCTCTGACATAAGAGACTTTCTCAAATACTGTCTGAGATCCTTTATGTTTCATTCATGTTATTAGTTTTAATCAAAAAAGAGGCTCTGTCTTCAACAAACACAGTCACATCACCAGCTTCATTGATAGAAGTGACAGAAAGGTCTGTCGTGGTGGATGTCAGGCCAAGGTGCAGCATTCCCGTTTTCTCTGTCCAGGCAAACACACGCTGTTTGCCAGTTGCCACATTACATGAAATGCCGACGACCACACCCTCGTTATTGATTGCCTGAGGAATAGCTTCATCATCGCCAGGCAACATTCCAAGATCTATAGGACCATTCTGCTTTGTCCACAAAAAGGCATGCGCCCTGTCCTGATCATCTTTCATCGTTCCGATCACCTGACGAGAATCATTAATAGCAAAAGCAATTGTCTCACCAATATGGCTCTCAAAGCCATCTAGTAATACGATTGATTTTACCACTTTTTTCCCGTCTTTGCCTTTTCCTAATTTCCACATAGCACTACGGCCTACATTTGCACTATCATACACCACTCCCACAACTGTATTGAGGCTATTGAGTCCCAAAGCTGCACCATTTCCAATGGTATCTTTAGGAAGACCTAAGTCTATCACTCCTGTGGCCATATTGTAAAACATCGGCCTCTCACAAGCCTCTTGGCGCTCATTTTGAAATACTTGGCTACCGCACAGCTCGCCTAGTTGATTGATAGCGACCCCAAGGCATGCTGTAGGCTTAAATACAGACTTTGGATCTTTGGATGGTAAAGGATTGGAAAATCCAATAGGCTGCAGACCTGACTGGCTGGAGCCAATAAATGTCTGATCGCCGCTTGTGCCGGTAATGGTGCCGGCATTGTTAATACCAACAGCTCTACTTTCTTCTTCATTAGACAGCGTTCCGAGGTCAATTAATTGCTGCTTGTTGAGATCATATTGGAAGGCATGCACATTTCCCTCTTCTTTGTTGAAGAACGAGCCAGCGATAACGTCTTGGTCATTGATACAACTGCTAAGAGTGACGACATCCTGAAAATTTGGCAGCATGCTGATCTCATACTCAGCACCTATTAAAGAATTGATTGAAGCACACAAAAGCAGGCTCAGACATAGCGCTCGCTTTATATAACCCCCCATAGACTTCGCAGACACAGTAGATGTAGACATAAATTGCCTCCTTATGAGTTACTACCGGCTTGCTACGATGAATACTCTAATGAATTTTTAGCAAGAAATACTATGTGGTACGCCATCAAGTCGATGCCAGTCTGCCGCGAGTTTATAGCAAGCTACATCCTCATCACAGGCCGCACTCCAAGAAGCTCCAACCCTTTCTTGAGAACTTCTCCGGTAGCTTGCACCAAACAGAGGCGAGAGTCTTGCTCGCTGGAGCCTTCCACTCGGCAATCTCTAAAGAAGGCATTAAACTCCTCTGCCAAAGTATACAGATACTCTGTCAGTCTATGAGGCAGAAGCTCCTGTGTCACTTGCTCAAGAACTTCTGGGAACCTCGCAAGCGCAAGACCCAAAGCAATTTCTGAAGGATGCACAAGATTGATCTTGTCCCTGGAAGCTGGGGCGCTTGACACTTTTCGTTGAATACCCAGCACACGTACATAGGAGTACATGATAAAAGCAGCCGTATTTCCATCAAATCTAAGCATGCGATCGTAGCTAAAGACATAGTCACTTGTTCGATGGCAGGCCAAATCTGCATATTTGACAGCGCCAATACCCAAAGCATTTGCTAATTGCTGGCGCTCTTCTTCTGTCCAATCTGGATTTCTTTCTGCAAGAATCTCTTTAGCACGAATGACAGCAGCATTCAAAAGATCTATGAGCTTTTCAGTGTCTCCTGAACGCGTTTTAAACTTCTTACCATCAGCTCCCAGCACCAGACCAAAGGGAACATGATCGACGCGTACCTTTTCACGTCTCAAATAACCCGCCTTCTCGGCAGCAGTAAAAATCATCTGAAAATGGGTCGCCTGTCCAGCATCTGTCACATAAATCAGACGATCTGCTTTTTCTACATCAATACGGTGGCGAATGGCTGCCATATCGGTGGTGTCGTAGTTATAGCCGCCATCGGATTTTTGAATCATGAGCGGCAGCGGCTCACCTTCACGATTCGAAAAGCCGTCAAGGAAGATACACTTTGCTCCATCAGAGACGCTCACCAGCCCTTTTTGTTCAAGGTCGGCCACAACAGCTGCAAGCTGCGGGTTGTAAAATGACTCTCCACGCTCAATTAACGACACATCGAGCAAGTTATAGATTTCTTGGTAAGCAACGCGCGATACCGCACAGATAGTCTCCCAAATTGCCGTTTCTTCTGGCTGGCCATTTTGAAGCGCCACAACCGCCAGTTGCGCCTTCTTTTTAAAGGCAGGATCTTCATCAAAGTGCTGCTTTGCCTTTTTGTAGCACGCGACCAAATCTCCTAGCTGAGCCTCCGATAAATGCTGCAAAGTCTTGGTCTCAACTTCTTTTAGGTAGGCAATGAGCATTCCAAACGAGGTTCCCCAATCACCGATATGGTTGAGTCGCAAAACATCATGGCCCAAAAATTCAAACACCCGCGCCAAGCAGTCCCCAATAATTGTGGAGCGCAGATGACCAACATGCATCTCCTTGGCAGTATTCGGACTGGAAAAATCGATGACGATCTTCTGTTTGTGTGCAGCAGCGATACCAGCATTGGGCAACAAAAGGCGCCTCACTTCTTTGGCTAAAAACTCTGGACGCAAGCGGATATTGATAAAGCCAGGACCTGCAATTTCAAGACTCTGGATCATCTCTGACTCTGGACAAGCCTCCACAAGTTGCTTAGCAATCAGACGAGGGTTTTGGCCCAGCTGCTTTGCAAGCTTCATGGCGCTATTGCATTGATAGTGCCCGAATGCCTCTTGAGTGCTCTGGGTAATTTCAATCTGACATTCGGGGAAGAGAGAATTGGCTGCTTGCAAAAAAAAGTGTTGAATCTGGCCAATAAGAGTGTGTTCAATGTGGCTGTTATTCACGTAATATGCCTCGCAAAAAAAAGAAACTACTATACGGGAAAAAGAATTTTTGATACACTCAATATATTATTTATGGACTTTGCAGCGCCCGAGACCTTTGAGAACTTATCGCACTGGCTCACCACATATGGGAGCTTTGCCCTATTCGCTCTCCTAGCTTTAGAAATTATCGCTTTGCCAATTCCAGGCGAGACCCTCATGGTTCTTGCCGGCATGTTCATCCACAATGAAGATCTCGACCTTATCACCACGTTGATCGCAGGATACAGCGGTTCTATTTGCGGTATTAGCATTAGCTACTTTTTTGGAGCTACAGCAGGCGGTGCGTTTATAAAAAAATATGGAAGTCGCGTGGGACTCACCGAGACAAAAATGCAAAAAGCTCATGACTGGTTTGCAAAATTTGGTAAGTGGACATTGATCATTGGCTATTTTATTCCAGGAGTCCGCCATTTCACTGGCTTTTGTGCTGGTATGTCAAAACTGGAATACAAAGATTTTGCTCTCTTTGCTTATTCAGGCGCCTTTGTGTGGGTCACTCTTTTTATTTTTCTTGGATATTGCTTTGGAAATTATTGGCTTACTCTGGCCGAAAAAATTTCTTTATGCCTGAATTTCTAACTTTTGTTATCCCAATTCAGTCATCCCAATTGGGTT